>JAYTAT010000603.1:0-1273 GCA_043737315.1 Archangium sp. | reverse complement strand
TGAAGAACGGCGAAGTCACGGCCCACGTGCAAGTGCAGTACTCGGGAGCGGCAGGGCAGGAGTTTGGTTGGTTGTTGCCGCTGCCTTCCGTGCCGACGCTCGAGCTGGGTACCGACGAACTCTTCGCCCGCCTGACCACCACCACGCAGCCGCGCTACCAGGTGAACACGGAGCTCGGCGCGAACTGTCGACAATTCTCCTCAGGCGCAGGTGGCGGACAGGCGAGCGGCGGGTTTGTCGACGCGGGTGTCAGCTCGCCCACAGACGCAGGCATCAGTCCTCTGGTGGTGCAGGACTCGGTGGGCCCCTACGACTACGCGGTGCTCCGGGCTGACTCGAAGATGGCGATGCTCGACTGGCTTTCCACCAATCGCTACTTCGTACCCGCGGGCACCGACGACTCCGTGGCGCCGTACATCCGCGAGGGCGGCTACTTCCTCGCCCTCAAGCTGCGTGCGGGCAACACCGCGGGTGACCTGCTCCCGGTGGTGCTGCGGTACACGAGCGATCTGGGCGTCATTCCCATCACGCTCACGGCGACCGGCGCGACTGAGAACATGGGCGTGCAGGTGTGGATGCTCGGCAGCGGCCGCGCCATTCCCCGCAACTACAACCACACCGTGCTCAACGACTCGGTCATCGACTGGCCCTCGCGCGGTGCGAACTACAATGACGTGGTGATTCGCGCGGTCGGTGAAGCACCGGGCCGCCACACCTTCGTCACCGAGTACGCAGGTTCCAGCTCGGTGATGCGCGGCGTGCTCACGCCCCCGGGTCGTTTCGGGGCGAAGTCTGAGTTCGCCAACGCCTCGACGCCCGAGCAGTTCATCCAGCTGCTCTTCCTGCGAAACTTCACCGCGCCTTCTTCACTCGCGCCGTTTGCAGGGCCGGTCTTGCCGGGAACGCTCAAGGCGACGTTGGTGAAGTACCTGCCACCCCCACCAGGCGTCACCGCCGACACGTTCTACGCGAACTATCGAGCGCTCAAGGCGCAGGCGCCTGCACAGAACTTTCAGCCGGCGTTGATGGCCGACGAAGTGTGGGAGCGCGTCGTGGTGCCCACCCAGAATGCCTCGAAGCTGTTCGACGAGCAGCCCAGGCTCACCCGGCTCTACAGCACCATCTCACCGGCCGACATGAACAAGGACCCGGCGTTCTCCTTCAATCCCGCGCTGCCGGCTGTGAGCAACGTGCACACCGCGACGATGAAGGTGAATTGCGATCGAAGCGGGCTGGAGACCTTCGCGCTGCTGACCACCGAGCAGGGTTGGGA
>JAYTAT010000602.1:0-3506 GCA_043737315.1 Archangium sp. | reverse complement strand
GGAGAACTGGGTCGTCATGTGCTCACCCTTTGCAATCTGGAGCGACCCTGGCCGTCGCTTCATTCTTCAATCGCAGCTCGCTGCCCGGCGCGCCCCAGACTTCATCGACCACTTCGGCCGCGCCGTGCTGAATCAGAAACTCCGCGGCGAGGTGCCGCAGGTACACGTTGTCTGAGACGAGTGCCTTTCGCTGCGGTTGCCACAGCTGCTGCGTGCCGACCGCCCGCATGCGCTCTTCCACCCAGTCGAACGACTCGACCAACGCCGCTTTGAGCTGCTGGTAGCCAGGCGTGGTCTCCAGCCCCAGCCCGAAGCTCATCTGCGGCAACCACGTCGGCTTGAGCGGATGGCCCGTCATGAAGACGAGCAACTTCACGGTGAGGCGGTGATCCGTCTTTCGCAGACAGCTGCGCATCACATCGAACGGGGCGAGCTCCACCGACTCGGGCGCATCCATCGGCGCACGCGAGGCGAGCATCGACTTCACCTTCGGCTGCTTGAGCGCGCGCTGCCAGCGCAGTTCCATACGTTCGGTGGTGATCAACGGCAGCTCGAGCTCCACCAGGGCCGAGGCCTCCTGCGAGGCGCGGTACAGCGCCGATGGAAGCGGCTGGGCGAGCGCGATGATGACGATGAACGACAGCACCCCTTCACTATCCCCCACGTCAGTCGGGGAGGGAATGTCCAGACACTCTCGCCCGGACAAAGCGGCTACGCTCTGCGGCCATGGTGAAGGAAAATACGCACGTCGGGTCGCCCCCAGATGCGGACGAAGACATTCGCCCTGCAGGCCCTCGACCGTCGATGCCCGTGACCACCGGTATTCCTCAACGTCGCGGTACCGGCCAGGTCTCTTCTGGTTTTGGTGGCCCCGCGGGGACCCGGCCCCCGTCTGCTCCGGGCGTCAGCCGTCCAATGGCGGGTTCGCGGCCGCCCATGAGTCAACCTTCGCGCCCCCCGCCTCAGGCAGGTGGCCGGCCCGCGCCACAGGCCCGCTTCTTCCCGCCGCAGCCGCGTTCGCTCCAGGAAGCGGGCATCTCTCAGACGATGGGTGAAGAGTTGGTGCTCAAGGCGCTCTTCTTCGCAGGTGAGCTCCGCGGCGCCGACATCTGCAACCGCATCAAGCTGCCGCAGCTCATCGTCGACGAGATCATCGAGGGTCTGCGGAAGCAGAAGTTCGTCGACCTCAAGGGCGGCGCGGGCCTGGGTGTCGGTAAGTCGTCGATGATCTACACGCTGACCACGTACGCCACCGACGTGCTCCGGCAGATCCTCGATCGCAACCGCTACAACGGCCCGGCCCCCGTGCGCCTGGAAGACTGGTTCGAAGCGGTCGCCGCTCAGACGGTGCGCGGCATGCGCATCAACAAAGAGCGCATGAAGGAGAAGTTCGGCACGCAGCTCGTCGTGAAGGACTCCATCTTCGACGGCCTGGGTCCCGCGATGAACTCGGGCAAGGCCATCTTCTTCTACGGCCCTCCGGGCAACGGCAAGACCGCGCTCTGCCAGGCGTTGGTCAGTTGTTACGAAGGCGACATCTGGGTTCCGCACGCGCTGCTGGTCGACGACTTCATCATCCGCGTGTTCGACAATAACCTGCACGTGGCGGTGCCCGAAGATCCCGACGCGCCTGCAAACGATCAGCGCTGGGTGCGTGTGCGAAGGCCGCTGGTGGTGGTCGGTGGTGAGCTGACGTTGCAGACGCTCGACCTCATCTACTCGCCCGACGTGAAGTTCTACGAGGCGCCGTTTCAGTTGAAGGCCACCAACGGCATGCTGTTGATCGACGACTTCGGCCGTCAGCGCGTGAGCCCGAAGGATCTGCTCAACCGGTGGATCGTTCCGCTCGAAAGCGAGATCGACTTTCTGACCCTGCACACCGGCAAGAAGCTGCAGATTCCCTTCGACGTGTTCGTGGCGTTCTCGACCAACCTCGATCCGGCTGACCTGGTCGACGACGCCTTCTTGCGCCGCGTTCGCTACAAGCTGGCGGTGCAGCCGCCCGATGAGCAGCAGTTTCACGACATCTGGGCGACCGTCTGCAACAAGCAGCGCGTTGCCTACGACGGCGATGCCGTGGAGTGGCTGGTCGACACGCACTACCGGCCCACCAAACGCCCGTTCGCTGCCTGTCAGCCGCGTGACTTGTTGGGGCAGGTCATCGACATCGCGCACTACCGCGGTGAGACGCCGGCCCTGACCCCTGAGCTGCTCGACGCCGCGGCGAAGAACTACTTCGTGAACTTCACCAAGAAGTGACGCCGGCGCAGGAGCAACAGCGCCGAGAATACGCAGAGCCCCGTGACGCTGTACGCCCCGCAGCCTTCGACGGTGGCTTCGCGGTAGCGCTGCCAGGTGCACTTGCGGTTCACGCAGGCAAAGCCGCGGTCGCAATCCCGATCCGAGAGGCAGGGGTTCGAGATCGCGTCTTCTTCTTCCTCTGAGGCGCGCTCGGCACCGGTGCCCCCGACCGACGCATCGGGCAACCCTGCGTCGGGCAAATCAGCCTGAGCGAGCACGGGGCTCGCGACCAGCAAGAGCAGACACACGAGCCTCACAAGAGACAGAGGTAGCATCCCCAAGGGAAATTGGGCGTTCTGGTGTACACGGGAGACCCCAATGGCGCCGCACCCGGATGCGAAGCACCTGCTCGAGCTGCTGCAACGTGCAGCCGAAGAGCTCAAGGCCTCCCAGGCCGAGGTGACGCGCCTTCAGGAAAAGCTCGCCGTAGCTGAGGTCTCGCTCGAAGAAGAGCGCCGCCAACGCAGGCAGCTGAGCGACGAGTTGATGGACATCGGGGGCACCACGCTGCCTCCGAACTCGATGCGCTCAGAGTTCACCGCCAAGACCGTCTCGATCCAGCGCGCGCCCGCGAACACGCAAGGTGGCAGCGAAGCGGTCGATAAGACCAGCGCCGGCTCGAGTGGCGAAGACATCAACCTGATGGGCGATCGCGTCAAAGGTCTGCAAGACGAGATTTTGAGCCTCGAGGCCGAGCGCAAGCAGCTCAAGGAGCGGGTGAAGGTGGTCGAGGGTGAGCTCACCGACCCGGCCGCTGCGAAGAAGTCGGGCGAGCTGGAGCATGAGCTGTCGAACACCCGCCAGCAGCTGATCGTCGAACAGGCGCGTGGGGCGGATCTTCTGACGCGCTTGCAGGCATGGGAAGCGCGCAGCCAGGAGCTGGAGCACGCGCTGACCAACAGCCGCACGGCCGGTGACGAAGAGCACGCGCAGCTCGAGCAGCTCGCAGGTCAGCTCAGCCAGGTCGAGACCGAGCTGACCACCGAACGCGCGCGCACCCAGGTGATGGAAGAGCAGCTCAAGTCGCTGGACCAGGGCTCGAGCGACGAGCGGAAGCGGCTGTTCGAGGCCAGCTCACGCATCGCGGCGCTCGAGATGGAAGTGTTGGGGCTCAAGGGCCGGCGCGACGAGCTCAACGTCGAGATCGGCAAGGTCGAGAACGATCGCAACGCCGCGCGGTCCCGGACAGCCGAGCTCGAGCAGGC
>JAYTAT010000601.1:0-3510 GCA_043737315.1 Archangium sp. | reverse complement strand
ATGGGCATGAGTCACGCGAGGCGCTTCCGACCGTGAAGGCCTCTTCCTTGTTCGCGCTCGCCTGCCTCACGTCTGCCTGCGTGGGAGAACTCGTCGGTCCCCTCCCTGAGCCCGAGCAGCGGCGCCCTGACGGCGGCGTCGTCGGAGCCCCGAGCGCGTGTACGGGCGCGCCCATTTCGGGGTCTTCGCCGATCCGCCGCATGACGCACGGCGAATACGAAAATACGGTGCGCGATCTCCTGGGTGACACCACGCACCCCGCGGCCGAGTTCGGGGCTGAGGAAGAAGCGCTGGGCTTCAACAACAACGCGATCGCCCTGACCACTTCATCGGCGCTGGTCGAAAAGCAGCTCGCCGCCGCCGAAGGCATCGCCTCGCGCGTGACCGAGCGCCTCGCCTCGCTGCCCTGGTACCGCTGCTCGCTCTCGACCGAGGGTGATGACGTGTGTGCGCGCCGCTTCATCGACGCGTTCGGGCCGCGCGCCTGGCGACGGCCGCTCACCGCGGAGGAACGAGACGCGCTCTTCGCCCTCTACGCGCAAGGCACGAGCATCGGTGGCACGAACGCGAACAACGTGGCGCTGCCGCCGTTCACCGCAGGGCTGCAAGTGCTGATCACCGGCGTGCTGCTCTCCCCCGACTTTCTCTACCGGGTCGAGGCAACCGCGGAAGCGGGCGTAGTGCCGGTGACCGATCTCGAGCTCGCCTCGCGGCTCTCCTACCTCATCTGGGGTTCGATGCCCGACGACGCGCTGCTCGAGGCGGCCAGGCGGGGTGCGCTTCATACCCCTCAAGAGCTCGCGTCGCAGGCCGAGCGGCTGCTCGACGACCCGAAGGCGCGCGCGACGGTGGTCGACTTTCATCAGCAGTGGCTCGACTTCGACCGCATTCACAACGTCGGCAAAGCGGCCCAGGTGTTCCCCTCGTGGAGCAACGACATCGCGGCGTTGATGGAGACCGAGACGGAGCAGTTCATCGAGCGCGTGGTGTTCGACGGCGAGGGCACCTGGGATGCACTGATGACGGCGCCGTATTCGTACCTCAACGAGCCGCTCGCCTCCTTCTACGGCGTTTCATGGCCCGGGGGGTCGGGCGATCTGGTGTTCCGGAAGGTGCCACTCGACCCGCTTCAGCGATCGGGCCTGCTGACGCAGGGCAGCCTGCTCACCATCAATGCCCATTCCAACCAGACCTCGCCCGTGCACCGCGGCAAGTTGGTGCGCGAGTCGTTGCTGTGTCAGTTGCTCCCGGCGCCCCCGGCGAACGTGCAGATCAACGTGCCCGAGCCCCAGGTCGGCAGCACCGCTCGAGAGCGCTTTGCCCAGCACTCGAACAACCCCTCGTGCAGTGGCTGCCACAAGCTGATGGACCCGCTGGGCTTCAGCTTCGAGAACTTCGACGGCGTAGGCAAGTGGCGCACGCACGACAGCGGCAAGCTCATCGACGCGAGTGGCGAAGTGATGGTCTCCGACGTCACCGGGCCTTTTCAGGGCGCAGCGGGGCTGGGGCGTCGGCTGTTGGGCTCACGCCAGGCCCAGCGCTGCTACGTGCAGCAGTGGTTCCGCTTCGGGGTGGGCCGTGGCGAAACGGCACTCGACGCCTGCTCGCTCGAGCGGCTCGACGAGTCTTTCCAGGCCAACGGCCATGACGTGAAGAAGTTGATTGTTTCGCTGACGCAGACCGACGCGTTTCGGTACCGGAGTGGGCCATGACCTCGCCTCAGAAGACCCGCCTGACGCGCCGGGCGCTGCTCCACGGGGCAGCGGGTGGAGCGTTGGCGTTGCCGCTGATGCAGAGCTGCACGCCTTCGCGCAGCGCTCCCGAGACGGCGCGGTCACGTCAGGCCCTCACGTTCCCCAAGCGGATCATTTTTTTCTACACGCCCAACGGGAACCTCTTCCTTCCCTCGAGCATGGACTTCACGGGCACCGCGCTCGAGCCCCTCACGCCCTTCAAGCAGAAGATGGTGTTGATCAAAGGCCTCGACCTGCTGGCCAACGACACCGGGCCCGGAGAGCCCCACCAGCAGGGCATGGCGCTGCTCACCGGTCGCCAGCTCAACACGGGCACGCAGGTCGGAGGCGATGGCAGCCTCTCGGGGTGGGCGCAGAGCCTGTCGATCGACCAACACATCGGCAACGTCATCGGCGCCAGCTCGCGCTTCAAGACCCTCAACGTCGGCGTTCAGTCGACGCAGTACGGGGGCACCGAGGTGCGCACCGTGCTGTCATACGCGGGCAACGAATTGCCGGTGGCCAACGAGACGAGCCCGTACGCGCTCTACAACCGCGTCTTCGCCCAGCTCGGCAGCGACCCCTTCGGCGTGGCCAGGCAGAGCCAACGGCGGCACAGCGTCATCGACTTCGTGAAGGACCGCTTCGCCAGGCTCGACCGAAAGCTCTCGACGGAAGATCGGGCGAAGCTCGGTGCCCACCTCGACTCCGTGCGCGACATCGAGTCACGCCTGGACAACCCGGGCGGCGCAGTCGGCGGCTCTTGCTCGCAGCCACGGCTCGGCGCGCCCATCGCCCTGACCGACGTGGCGAACTTCGGCACGCTGGGCCGTCTCCAGATGGACCTCGTGTCGATGGCGTTGGCGTGCGACCTGACGCGGGTGGTGACGCTGCAATGGTCGGCGTCGACCAACAACCGTCCGTACCCCTTTCTCTCCTACGACGACGGGACTGGACTCAAGCCGATCCTCGGTGACGAGCACGTGATGGGGCATCAGCCTGACAGCGACGTCCACACCTGGGGCAAGCTCGCGGTGATTCGTCGGTGGTACATGGAGCAGCTCGCGTACCTGCTGGGCAAGCTCGAGGCGGTGCCTGAAGGCGCGGGAACGATGCTCGACAACACGGTGGTCGTCTGGTGCAGCGAGATCTCCAGGGGCAACACGCACAGCCACCACGACGCGCCGTTTCTCCTGTGCGGCGGGGCGGGTGGAGCGTGGCAGACCAACCGCCTGCTCGATTTTCCAGCGTCCGTGCCACACAACAACCTGCTGGTCTCGCTGATGAACGGCATGGGCGTGCCTGGGAGCACCTTCGGCGATCCGGCGCATTGCACGGGGCCGCTCTCGGGGCTGAGCTGAGAGGTTTCGGCCGCTTTCACCCGCGTCGTCGATCGTTCGCTCGCGGGCATGGGCTCTCCGGCTCTGGTCTCCATTCCCGGGTAGGGGCGGCTGGTCTTCGTCCCCTGAGAAAGGAGCGCTGCCGGGTCGCGGGCGTGATGAACTCGGGCGCGAATGAAGGTCGGTGATTGCCCCTCATGCCGTGCCCCTGTCGAGTTCCGCCCGGGCGCGGGACAGATCAAGATCTGCGAATTTTGTCAGACGGTCGTCTTCCGCGGCGAAGTGGGCCTCGAGTCGCTGGGCAAGGTCTCGCAGCTGGTCGACACCGAGTCGCCGCTCAAGGTGGGGCTGTCGGGCCGCTATTCCGGCACGCCCTTCACCATCGCGGGGCGTGTGCAGAAGTCGAACCCCACCGGCACGTGGGATGAGTGGTTTCT
>JAYTAT010000600.1:0-21322 GCA_043737315.1 Archangium sp. | reverse complement strand
TGCGTCGATCTCTCCCCGAGAGCAGGCAGAGGTCGACTCTTACTGAATCAGCGGCTTCGCCTCATCAACCCAGACCTTCGCAACTTCCCGCTGGTTTGCGGCCTTGAGGCGCTTCTCGACGTCGGTCAGCAGCTCGTTGAGCTTCTCACGAGGTTCTTGCGCGGCCTTCATGCGCGTCAGCGCGAACGCGTAGTTCTGGCACCCGGGGCCGTATTCCTTCTTCTGGAAGAGGATCTCGCCCATCGCCATGTACGCCTCGGCGATACGACCCGACCCATCGGGAGGCGTGATGTCGACGAGCAGCTCGCCCGCCTTGTCGAACTCCTTCTTCTCGATGAGCAGGGCGGCCTTCGAATAGTACGCGCGGCTCAGGTTGAGGCTCTTCGCAGCGATCGCCTTGTCGAACGCGGCCATCGCGTCGTCGGGCTTGCCACCGGTGCGCAGCAGCTCGCCACGGGCCAGCCAGTACCGGTCGTCGCGGTCGAGGTAGGTCTCTTCTTTCCCGTCGATGGTCTGGTTCTTCACGTTGCGGAAGAACTCCTCGTACTTCGAGAGCAGCGCCATCGCCGCGTCAGGCTGACCGGCCTTCTGCAGGTTCGCTGCGCCTTCGAAGTAGAAGGTGGGCGCGTAGGGCGCCTTCTTCACGGTCGCGTCGTAGGCCGCGGGAGCGCCCGGATCTTTCTTCATCGCCAGCGCGTTGGCCTTCGCCAGCAGCGCCCACGGGTCATCTGGGTTGAGTGCCAGCGCCTGGTCGGCGGTGGTGATGGCCTGGTCGTGCTGCAGCTCGATGTTCAGAATCGCCGCACCAATCGCCATCAAGCGCGCCTTCTGGGGGGGCGAGAGGTCGTCGCCACGGCCCTGCAGCTCTTTCAAGATGGCGGCCGCATCGCCGACCCGATCTTTGCGCTGCACGCGGGCCAACGCCAAACCAAGGCGTGCGCGGAAGTTCTCGGAGTTCTGACCTGCGGCCTTGGTGAAGAGGTCGAGCGCGCCGGGCGTGCCTTCCTCCATCAGCTGCTCGCCGTAACCCGAGGCGTAGTTCAGATCCTTCCACGACTTATCCATCGCGGCCTTGAAGCCCACGCCGGCCAGCTTCAGGTTGCCCTGCTGCTTCATCGCCTCGGCCTGCGCGAAGAAGATGCGAGCGCCAGAGCCGCCCTTCTTGCGAAGTTCTTCGACGAAGTTCTCGGCTTCTTTCGCCTTGCCCGCGGCGATCAGGTGCATCGCCTCGGCGCCGTACCGATCTTCGGTCTGGGCCTGCGCGCTCTTGGCCTTCTCGAGGAACTCCCTGGCCTTCGCCTCGGCGCCCGGCTCGTGATGAATCAGCCAGAGGTCGGTGTACGTCGCGGCCTCGAAGGCGTTGGGGTCACCCGCGTTCGCGTCTTTCGCGAGCGCTCCGTCGGCGATGCCGATCGCCTTCTTCATGTCGGCGAGGTTGCCTTTGACGGCCACCGCACGGGCCTGCTGCATCAGCTCAGCGATGTCCCGCTTGTTCGAGCCGCGGCGGTAAACGAGGAAGACGGTCGCTGCGAGCAGCGCGCCGACGATGATGATCTGCACCATCGCTGAGCCGAAGCTCTCGCGCTTCTTCCAGCCGCCGGAGTTCTCTGTATCGGTTGCCATGTCGGGACGCCTCAGTGTGCGAGCAGCAAAACCAGCAGGAAGCGCGGCCATATATCGACCGCGTTTCGGGGGTGTCAACGAGTGTTCGCGGGCGTTTCGACGATCCGGGTAGTCAGATGCCCGAAGTGATCTTCCATTCCTGGCCGCCAACGCGCTTCAGGAGCATCTGCTTGATGTCGCTTTCGCTCTGCGTTCGGGAGCTGTAGTCGGGCATTTTGAAGGAGAGCTGGTAGCTGTAGGTCACCCGGGCGACCTTGGAGTCGTCGTCGAACTCGATGCGGCGGACGGTCACCTCGAGCTTCAAGTTGCTGACCTTCGCCATTCGTTGCTGAAGCCGGCCGCGCAGAGACCCGTAGTCGAGGTCGTCATCGGGGGCCGAGCTGCCGCCATCATCGCGGAACGACTCGTCTGTGAGCTGCACCAGGGCCTCGGTGTTCTTCGCTTCGACCGCCACCCGGTACTTCTGGAGCACTTCGATGACCGCGCGCGTGTCGCTGGTGTCGTCGAGATCCGTCCCCGGGATCTTCTTGGGCGAGCAGCCGGTGAGGGCCAGAGCCAGGACTGCCACCAGGGGAATCACCATCCGCATCGTGTGCTCCATCAGACTGAATGGCCGGGCCTCGAGCACCCGGCTTGCCAAATTGTCACTGCGCGGCCTTACAACCCTGCGAAACAGCCGTTCGCGCGTCGGATTTTGCACCCGACGTGCCGGAGCGCTTTCACCACGCGAAGGCGCAGCGCTCAATCCAATCAGCGGCGCGCGCGTCGAAGGCGGCGCCGAAACGCCCGGGCGCAGCGTGCTTCACCAGCGTGTCGCAGCGACCCAGCGCGAAAGCGGCTTCGATGGCCAGGCGCGTGGTCTCCCGGGCGATCGCGGGCGGGAGCTCCTGGGCGAGCAGCCCCTCGAGCACGGGGAGCGCCGCCCCTGATTCCCCGGCCAGCTGAAGCTTTCGGGCCATCAGGTACCGCACGCTCCACGCTTCGGGGTGGGCCTCGCTGGCTTCGCGCAGGAAGAACAACTTCACGTCGTCTTCGCCGGGCTGAAAGTAGCGGTGCACCGCCTCGACACCCAATCCGTTGAGCCGCACCTGCGACGTGCGCTCCATGGTGGGTGAGATCTGTCTTTCCACGACGCGCTTCCAGAGCCGCTCGGCCGTGGCGAGATCCCCTTCTTCCTGTGCGAGGTCGGCGCGCGTGAGCGCCGCTTCAGCCCAGGGCACCGGCTCTTGTTCGAGCCTGTCCAATTCGGAGTCGAGCAGCGCAAGGCTCGCTTCGGCCTGCGAGAGCCGGCGTAAGGCGTGGGCTTCGGCCAGGGCGTGCGAGGGCTCGTCGGGTTGGAGCGCCCGGCAGCGGGCCAACACGTCGCGCGCCCGTTGGGGATCGGTGGCCATCGCCGCGCCCGCTTCCTCAGAGAGCCTGCCCACCTCACGCGCGCACGGCCTATCGAACAGGCTGCCCCGGCGGAAACGCCCGAAGGCCTGATTCACCGCGTCGGCCTCGAGCGGCACCCCATCGAGAAACGTCTCGTACTTCACCGCGAGCGCGGGCAGCGGTTCACCCAGGGCGCGTTCGAAGTCGCCGTCGAGGTAGAGCGAGCGCAGCTTTTCCTTGCCGTACTGTTCGCTGAGGAAGCGAAGGAAGCTGCCCGCCGTGGTGTACGCGCGGCTGGGTGGGGCGCTGTAAAACCCCTGCGGCGTCATCAGGCTCGCCACGTCGGGAAGAAGCCCCTTCTTCTTCATCGCCGCCGCCCACTCGTGCAGCGAGAGATCGTCGACTGGATTGTCGGCGGCGACGGCGAAGCCTTCGATGACGCCCACGTGCGGCGAAAGTCCGCCCAGGCTGGCCGTCACGCCGAACGGGGGCGCGCCCCACGGAGCCGCCATCGCGTGCACCAGCTCGTGCTTGATGACCGGGTGAGGAAAACCCAGCCCGTTGACGTGCACTTCGCGCCGCCACGGCTTGGCGAACTGCGTGTGCGCCGCACCGACGAGCTTCTGCTTCTCTTCAGCCGAGCGGTACAGCCACACCTTCACCTTGCCGGGCGGCGGCGCGCCGAAGAACGTGGTGATCTGATGATGCCGAAAGCGCACGTCACCCAGCACCCGAGAGACGTCCTGATCCGAGAGCCCACTGGGGTAGTGAAGGATGAGCTCGTCGGTCTCGACCCTGCCGCCCAGCGCGTCGGCGAGCGCCGCGTCGGTCATGCGAAAGCCCAAAGACGTGCCCCACACCTCGATGCCCACGAAGAGGGCCAGCAACAACGCACCTCGTTTGCGTTTGTGTTGCAGCAACGCGCCCAGGCCCACCGCGAGCAAGAGTGTCGCGAGGCGGAACCACAGCAGCGAAGAGGGCACAGAGAGTTCTTCATCGTAGAGCGGGCCGGGCAGGTAGCCGCCCAGGTGGTTGAACGCGAACACCTGGGGCCCTGCGATGAGCGGCCACGCCGTCGACAGCGCCGTGAGCACGATGAGACCCGCTGAGATGACGGCCGCCAGCCAGCGGCGTGGGGTCAGATGAACCGCGATCGCCCCGAAGACGGCCACCAGGCCCGCGGTCGGGAGGATCAAGAGGGGCACGAACGCGACACCGGCGAAAGGGTCGCAGGGGGTGCCGAAGCTGGTGCGCACCGTGGCCACCAACAGCGCGGGCACCGTGGAGAGCGCCAGCAACACTGCGCAAGAAAGAAAACTGTCGCGCACAGCGCGCGCCGCGGTCACCGCCAGACCCGCCCCCACGAAGGTGAGCAGCAACGTGAGCCCCGCCGCCAACTCGTAGCCTGGCTGACCCATCAAAGGGACCCACGTGAGCGCGATGCCCACAGAGGCCAGAGCCACCCACCATGCGACCACGGCCCGTCGGGACAAGAGCTGGGTCACGCGAAACAGGACTTCGCGCATCGAGCGCACGTATACTCTTTCGACAATGGTGGCTGATCAGAAAGCAGGACCCGAAGGTCGAGAGCACTTCAGGGCGCCGATTGAGCTGAAGGTCGATTACAAAAAGCTGAACTCGTTCTTCGCTGACTACACGAAGAACATCAGTAAGGGCGGGACCTTCATCAAGACGAAGAAACCGCTGCCGATCGGCACACGGTTCCTCTTCAAGCTCTCGGTGCCGCAGCGCCCGGCGGCCTTCGAGTTGATTGGCGAAGTGGTGTGGGCCGCGAACGACGGCGAAGAGCCCGGCATGGGCATCAAGTTCGTCTACTCCGACGACTCGCAGCGCACTGACTTCGAGACGGTGGTCGAGCACTTGATGACCGCCAGCCTCGGGGCGGATCTCGCAGGCCGGCTTCTGAACAAGCCAATGAAGACGTGAAGCGTTCGTTTTCGGTGTGCTGTGCGGTCGCCCTCGCGCTGACCGCGTGCGAGTCGCAGGGCAGCAAGCCGGTCACCCCGGCCCCTGCGCCGCCTCCGGTCGTTCAATCAAAACCGCCCGTCACCGACATCACCGCGCAGGACTACCCGATGCCGCCGCTGCCTCGGGCCCGCGTCATGCTGGTTGATGCGTTCGGTGGCAAACACCCGGTCGAAGTGGAGGTCGCGTGGACGCGCGATCAACGCACCCGTGGGCTGATGTGGCGCACCGAGCTCGCCGAGGGCACGGGCATGTTGTTCATCTTCCAGAAGGACTCGTGGTTGTCGTTCTGGATGAAGAACACCCTCATTCCACTCGACATGATCTTCATCCGTGCCGATCTCACCATCGTGGGCATCGTGGCAAAGGCCGAGCCGAAGACCCTGACGGGCCGCGCGCCGCAGGCAGAGTCGATGTACGTGCTCGAGGTGCCGTCAGGTTGGAGCGAGAAGATCGGCCTCAAGCCCGGGCTCAAGGTGAAGCTCGAGGGCATTCAGAGCATCCAGCCTCAGCCTTGAAAAACTCTCCCTGGCCACGGGCTGACCTGGTTGCCACTTTTGGCCCCTCACCCCGACCCTCTCCCCGCTTCGCAGGGCGAGGGGGACTCAGTTCTTGATGCCTGTATCGGTCGGAGCAATCGACTCATTCGTCGAGCTCACCGGAGAAACGGCCTGCTGAACCGCAGCCTCTGCCGCCTGCGCCTCGAGCGCACCCAGTTCAGCGCTCGTCGCCACCTCATGAGCGAGCCTGGCCTCGTCACCTTGCGAAAGCGCCAATGAGTTCAACTTGCGGGCAACCGCCGACATCTCTGCGGCCCGCACCGTCGCATGAGTCGACCGCATGCCGATCAACGCCACGCGCGCGCGCTCGAGCAACGCCACCTGTGACTTGAGCCGAGCCATCACCCGCTCGCGCTTGAGCCGCAGCTCACCCAACCGGCCCAGCTCTTCCGTCAACGAGCTCGCCGCCGCTTCGAGCTGCGCGCGGGCCACTGCATCGCGCGCCGCCTTCGCGCTCTTCTTGAGCTCCTCGATCTCCTTCTGCAGATCGGCGTGCGCGTTCTCCTGCACCTGCGCCTCGACGCCCGCCCACTCACCCGCGAGCTCGGCGGCATCCCTGGTCAGCTTCTGCAGCGTGCGAGCGAGCTCTTCCCGAGCCGCGTCACGAGGGAGCGCCGCGAGCTGCAGCCCCGCCTGGCGATACAACGAAAGCGCGCGGGTCATCTGCGCGGCAAACTCTTCTGACAGCGTGGGAATCAGCTCCTCACACTTCGCCTCGACGGGATCCGATTTGAGCGCGACGTGTGATGCGAGTGACCCGATACCCGCGAACAGGGCAATCACCACGCCGCTGGCCGCGAAGTTCAGCACCGAGGGCGTCGCGAGATCCTGCAGCCGCGAGGAAAGAATCTTCGCCACCTCGGTGCCCGCCACCGCAAGACCACCGGTCGCCAGCGCCGTCACCGCGTAGTGCAACGCACCCGGTCGATCCGCCCCGACACTGCCTTCTTCGCCCCGCTCGGCGAGCCGCGCCTTGACCATCAGCGCACCCGCCGCAGCCCCCGCCAGCGCCACCGTCCACCCGGCCGAGAACCCGAAGAGCCACGGCACCGCCGGCAGAATCACCGACAACCCCACCAGCAGCATCCGGTCGAACTTGTCGCCGCGAACGCAAGCCAACGAGGTCGCCACCAGCGCGAGAAACGACAACGGCACCTGCAGCTGCAGCCGCTGGGCGAGGAAAGCGAGCACGCCTGCGCCTGCTCCGGCGGCCAGCGCGCGGGTGACGTTCCGCTCGAAGGCTTCACGATGCTGCAACTGGATGACGGCCGTGTTTGACATGGCGTTTTGGACCCTGGCCCTTCAGTACGTGGAGCCCATCAGGCCGTAGTC
Source organism: Archangium sp. (assembly GCA_043737315.1). Taxonomy (GTDB): domain Bacteria; phylum Myxococcota; class Myxococcia; order Myxococcales; family Myxococcaceae; genus Archangium_A. Next base: position 14,450 of record JAYTAT010000600.1, on the reverse strand, counting down.
GCGACGGGCCTGAGTGCGAATCTGTTTCTGGAGGCTCTTCTTTTCTTCCTGCGTGCTCGCCTGGTCGATGCCGCCCTCGAGCTTCTTCTGGTTCTGGCGATCCTCTTCCATCGCAGGCGCGCCAGCGACCGAACCGGCCTCGTCGAACAGCACCTCGTTCGCCTGCAGCCACTTGCGAGCACCATCGCTGTCACCCTGCTCAATCGACTCCGCCGCCTTCGCCGTGTTGTCAGCCGCACGAGCGCGGGCCGCGAAGACGATGGCGTCCTTGTCGCGGTTATCCATGACCACCTTCACCTGGTCGGTGGTCATCGCCGACAGCCGCGCTTCACCGTGCACTGCGCTGTCGGCCACCACGTCCAGGTACGAGAGATCGAGCGCGCTCACGTCGAGGGTGTCACCTGCGGTCACCGCGTCGACGGTGAAGTGGGCCACCACGCGCTCCTGCTGGGCCGCGGCGAAGTCGGGCAGGGCGACGGTGACCAGCTCGGCGTCGCCCTCCATGCGCCGGGTGACCTGCGAGTAGCCCAGCACGCGCTGAAGCTGCGCGCCCTTCGGCACCCGGAAAGTGAGACTCACGCCGCGCGCGACCTGCGTGCCGGCCGCGTTCAGATCTTTCTGGAAGATGGCGGCGAGCTGCGAGGCATCTTGCAGGTACGCGTACGCCCCCGCGCCCACTTCGGCGAAGCCCGACATCAGCTGCTCGTTGTAGTCGTCGCCCACGCCGACGCTGCTGACCGACACGCCGTAGCTGCGGATGTCTCTGACGATCGCGGTCAGGCCCTCGAACTCGATGAGCCCTTCAGTCGGCTGACCATCAGAGATGAGGATGAGGCGGTTGACCTTGAAGTCGTGGCGGGCGGCCAGCAGCACGTCGCGGCCCGTGGTCAGCCCCGCGCCGATGTTGGTGCCGCCGTCGTCCCAGATGCCGTCGACGTAGGCGAGCATTTTTTCTTTGTTCTCAGGGGTCGCCCGCGCCCCGTCGAGCGACTTCACGTCACTGCCGTAGTGCACGATGGCCAGCCGGTCGGTGGGCGAGAGCTGGCTGATGAGCTGCCTCGCCGCCTGCTTGGCCTGGTTGAGCTTGAAGCCCGACATCGAGCCGGAGCGATCGATGACCAGCGCCAGGTTCACCGCCGAACGCATCGCGCCCGGAACTTCCACGGCCCGCAGGTCGACGGTGGCGAAGACATCTTGATGGCCCAGGCCCACGAAGGGGTGCGAGAGGCGCCCGGTCATCGTCAGGCTGCCATTCGTGACGGTCTTCGACGTGCGGTCGATGAGCGGGTCTGGGCGGGTGATGGCGGTGGGCCGCGAGAAACGAGGCACGCCAGCCACGAGCGCGATGAGCGCGAGCACTCCGGCGACAGCAAGAAAAATCCCAGTGCGATTCATGCGTGACCCCTGTTCTGCAGCTCGGTGTGGAACCGATGGAACCCATGACAACCCCAACGTCGTCCCCGTTGCACGTCTGGGGGCGTCATTCGATCTGCTCCTCGAAGATCAGGCCAGTCGTTGCAGTGATTCGGACGGGCTGGCGCCCCAACCCCGCGTCGGGACAGCACAATCGTGCGCCGTTCCTCGAGTCCGGCACCCAATCGTGACTCTTCAGCCCGATAGGGCTCGTTCGAGAACTACTCGATCGATGACGATCGACATTTTGATCCTGCGGTGACCTTCGGCGTGTCGTCGGCACGCCCGCGGAGAGGGATGCCTACTGGCATGAGACGGGTCGGAATCTAATGCTGATCACGCGGCGCACTGGACGTCATGTCGAAGCGGGCCGAGGCGAGCTCCCAGCGGTCGCTGAGGGCCAGCGCGCGCAGCGAAAGCACGGCCTGATCGCTGTGACGCCTCCACTGCGGCACATGCGCACCTGCACAAGGCACTTGCGGGTGGCCTCGACGCTTCCGCTTCCGATCTTCCGCCCCTCGGCGCGAGCTGCTAAGAAGGCCATTCGGTCGGCCTGTTTGGTGAGTTACGTGATTGCGTCGTGCACGGGCATCACTTCGCCAGCCTTCTCGCACTAGCGGCCTGTGTTCTCGAGTTCGCGCAGAATCTAAGCCGGCGCGTGCGGGTTGTTCAGCAGTCGCAGCTTCCACTGGCCGAGGTGCTTCGAGCCTTCCTTGCTACCGAGGAGGGTGTCGTCGCCTTCCCGAGCTTCTCCATGACGTGCCAGAAGTCGACGAGTCGCGTCACCGCTTTCCCCACGGACGCATTTGTGAAGTGGGCATCGAGCAGGCCGACGAGGTTTCCCGCGCCCGTCGGACACCACCGTCACTTTCAAACCGGGCCGTTTCGCCAGCAACGCCCGCACGTCGCCCAACATGCTCTCGAGAATCTGTTCCGGTCTCTCGGGCACCCTCGTGGGAACAGCGCCGTAGCGGATGGAGTGCAGCGCCTCACCATCTCCGTCAAGGCTCGTGCGATAGACCGTTTGGCTGCGCCCTTCTTCGGTCGCCCCGCCTTGCGCGGCACGTCGACCTCCATCGGCAGCGCGACCCTGTCGAGCGACACCGTCAGGCTGCGCGTCTTGTCTGGGATGACGCACGCCTCAATGAGCGCGTCCTCGATGTCGCCACGCTCAGCCTCATAGAGACCGCCGACCGAGGTGCCCACCTGCTTGAAACTGCTTGCCGAGTACTGCACGCGACCCACCTTCGCCAATTTCTCCGCCTCGCCAGCCGGCACGCTCTGCAGCAGACACGCGTCCGCGGCCTCGGGCAGCAATCCATCTTCGACGCATCCCAGCTTCAACGAGATGGCGTCCGCTGTCTTGTCGTTCCTGATGGCTGCGTTTCGGTACAGGGTCCGTGGCAACGTCACCGGCCCCGCTTTCGCGTAGTACGTGCCTTCGTGGCGGCCGCCGCGCCGGTACGTCTTTCCGTCGACGGTGATGGTCTTCGCTCGCTCGTCGTAGCGTTGAAGCAAACCCCCGAGTGAACTTCGCTTCGGCGTCACGCATCGTCGCCTCGAGCTCGCCGCTCACCGTGCTCCAGTCCACCGGCTCCTTGCCGTCGGCCATTCGCGCGTTCCGCTACTCGAGTTTCAGATGGTCACATCCGCACAATCCCCCTGCTCAGCATGAGATCCCGACCCCATGAGAAGCTGCTTCAGCAACTCCAAAACGGAATCAGCGCCCGTCTGGTATTGCATCCAGCAGGGACTGCACTACAAGTGTGCCTCCCATGCTGATCAGGATGCCCGCCTGACGTGACGAACCAGGGGCGCGAGAGTGAGTTCCATCGCGTCGTCGAAGCGATCGCTGAGGGCGAGAGCGCGGAGATCGATGATGTGTTGGCCGGTCGTCTCGAGCCAGCGCGAGCCAGTCCTGACGAGCCGCTGGCCGACGAGGCTCTTGCATGTTGCCTCGACGTTGCCGCTCCCGATGGGCAGCCCAGCTGCACGGGCAGCGACGAAGTCCATCCGGGTGCCGTGATTCTGAAGGTAGGTGATTGCGTCATGGACTGGGCGCGCCTCGCCGACGCGCTCTTCGCGCATGCCCGATGCGTGGAGTTCAGTGAGAATCCTCGAGACAGCCGACCCACTGTTGAGCAGCAGCAACTTCCAGCGAGTGATGACGGCCGATGCTCCGTCCCTGTGCATGACTCGCGCTGCGGCTCCGAGCTTCTCAACGACGTGCCAGAGGTCGATGTGTTGGTAGACATCGAGACCCAGTGTTTCGCGATTGAACACAGCCGCCAGCCCGTCCACCATGTCCTTTGCGCGGTCCGACAGCAGCGCAATCTTCAGGCGGACCCCTCGGGCCAGGAAGGCCTGCACATCGGCGAACATTCGGCCCAGCAGGTCGTGGCAGCCCAGTCCAGGCATGCGTCCGTAGCGGATGGTGTGGAGCGCGTTGCCATCTGCGTCGTGGAAAGTCAGCGTTCCGACGTAGGCCATGTGCCACACCCTCGCGATCGGTCGCTTGGCGGCGCCCTTCTTCGGTCGTCCTGCACGTCGAGGGAGCGGCTCCTCCATCGGCACCGCAACACGGTCCATCGACACCGAGAGACTGCGTGCCTTGCCTGGAATGACGCAGCGTTTGACCAACTCATCTTCAACTTCGTCCCTCACTGCGTCGTGCAGCGCGCCGACAGCGTGCGCGACCCGCAGGAAGCTGCTCCGCGAGAAGGGCAGAACGCACGTCGCCTTCGAGGTGTCCTCTGCCTCGCGCGACGTTCCTTACTGCAGCAGAAAGGCGGCGGCCTTCGCCACCTCGGGCAACCACGTGCCCATGCGCGCAGCGACGGGGTCGAGCGTCCTCCCGTTCCTGACTCCGCACTCGAGAAACAGGCTTCGTATCACTCGGACCGTTCCTTCTTTCGCGTAGTACGTCGCTTCGGCTTTGAGGACTCGCTTGTGCCGCTTCCCGTCGATGAGGACGTACTCGGTGTCGATTTCGAGGGCTTGAAGTCCCCTCCGCTTCAGTTCGAGCGCGATGCCCGAGGTGACCACGTCCACCTCCGACTCCTACACCGCGGGGGCGGCGCCAGTTTTGTCAGCCTCCAGCGACTCCAGTCGAGCCTCGAGGGCTTTGAACATCTCGGCGACGTCGTCCGGAACTTCGAGCGTGATCGTGGCTATACCCCATCTGCACCAGCCCGCGCCTTCCCGAAAGGGGCTCTGCTCCTCGATCAACTCAGCTGATGCTCACGATCTGATCCACACCCTGCACTACTGGACATTCGGCTCAGCGTGCGAGCCTCTCATCGACGAGATCCTGAAGCTGCCGTGACCAACGAGCAGCCCGCAGTCCTGAGTCTTGACAGCCAAGAAGGAACCAGAGACTATCTGTGCGCTGAGTCGAGCGGAGCTCAGCGGATAGATTAGTACTTCTCGCCGCGAGGGGTTGGAGACAATCATGTACAGACTGATGCTTCTAGGGTTAGTTTTCGGTTCCGGGTGTGGGACGTCAAGTCTTGATGATTCCACGGTGGAGTCGCGACAGAAGAAACAGGTCCAGGCCAAAATAAATCAACTGGTCGCAGGCATCATGCAGCGAGACCCAGCGTTGCTTCGAGAGGTGCTGTCACCGAAGTTGCTCGAAGCGGCAAGACGCCAAGGACCCGATCTCGATGCCACTCTTGCTTCGAGCTTCGATGCGCAGCGCCGGGGCTTGATCGGAAATTTTGGGGCTGAATGGCTCGCCGAGAATGAAATCCGGGTGATCGACGTTGTTCCTACCGGCAATCTCGTGGCGGTTTCGGTCGAGTTTCGCGGTGCCACGTCCCCCAAACTCGTCTATTTTGAACCAATCGATGGCGACTTCAGATTTTCTGGGGTCGAGCCAGAGGGAACCCCTGCGCAATACTCAGTGACGGGGCTCTGGTTGGGTTGGCCGCATTGGTGGTGGGGAAACGACTCGTTCCAGAATCCTGCAACGGTTTGGTGCGGTCTGCAGGCTGAAACGGGAGTTCAGATCGCCCGGTTCCGTCAGGTTCAGAACTTCAACTGCCTGACGAATGACTCATGTACTTGGTTTGGAACGCGGTGCACGTGGACAAACAATAGTGTTGATTCTGGTTTGCGCTACTGTGCCTATCAGGTATTTGGAATTGACGGCTATATTGGTGGGGATCAGCTTTGGTTCTGTTACAAACCATGATATTTCGTTGAGCGGCTGCTGTGCTGCAATTAGCGACTCAGTCGAAGAATCAGCAGATACCAATTAATCATCAGCAGATACGAATTAATCAAGCGGCGCCGGCATTGGTGTTGCCGGCGCCGGCTTTCTTTTCTTTGGTACGAGACACTCAGCGCAGCTCGAAGCCGGATCCCGCGCGCTCAACTACAAGTCGGTGTTGGCGCTCGGCTCGATCCTCGCGATGATCACCCTTCAGTCCTGGCGCGTGCGTGGACGTTGGTGCGAGTGCCTCCCGACTTTGCAGACGGTGGCTGAGAAGGAGTCGAAGCCCGTGGCCTGAGTCGAAATCGGCCTACTGCTTTTTCCGACAGCTGCTGGCGCCAAAACGATCGCCGACCACGACTAGTGGTCTGATCCTCAGTTGGCAAGCGCGCAGCATCGAGTTGCTGATCGCCGCCGACCAGATTCCGTCGCTACGGCCTCAACCGATCAAAACCACTGTGGCCAGATTCTAACCCCACTGCTCAGCTGAGTTGATCGCTCTTGCGGACGGGATCGGTCTTTGATCTGAAGTGGGGATGGCGGAGGCATACCCAGTCGCGTTGAGAGAGCGCGTCGTCAACGCGTACGAAGCTGGCGAGGGCTCGTACCCCACGATCGCGAGCAAGTTCAGCGTGGGCGAGGCGACGGTCCGGCGATGGGTGGGTCAGTTTCGGGATGTCGCTGATCTCAGCCCACGCAAGAAGGGCGGTGGCACGCAGTCAGTGATCTCGGTGAAGGAGCTCGAGGCGATCCTCGACCGGCACCCCGATGCCAACGCAGGCGAGATCGCGGCGGCGTACAACGTCGGGCGCCGAGGTAGAGCGCGGAAGCACGCTTCGAGCATCAAGCGCGCGCTGTATCGCGCTGGGTACGTGGTGAAAAAAAACGACTCAGAGCGCTCGAGCAACTCCGCCCGGACGTAGTCATCAAGAGAGAGGCCTTCAAACGACTGATGCCGCACCTGCCGCCCGAGCGTCTGGTTTTCGTCGACGAATCGGGCCTGAACGCATCGATGACGAGGAGTCACGCGTGGGTGAAGAAGGGCTGCGAGTTGGTCGAGCGGACCCCGATGAACTGGGGCAAGAACCTCACGCTGCTTGGCGCAATGCGGCTGACGGGCTGGGTGTTGCTCAGCACCATGTTCGACACGACGAACAAGGACCGCTTCGTCGCCTGGCTCGTCCACAAGCTGCTGCCCCGGCTGAAGCGTGGCGACATCCTCGTCCTCGACAACCTGAAGGCGCACCACGACGCGCGTGTGAAAGCTTGGTGCAAGCACTCCGGCGTCCGCCTGCTGTACTTGCCGCCGTATTCGCACGACTTCAACCCCATCGAACCGGGCTGGGGGCTTCAAAAGCAGTACGTCCGCAAGCACGCCCCCAGAACGAGCGCCGACCTTGTGCGCGTCGCGCGGCGAGCGCGCTATCGGGTCACACCTCGGCACTGTCGCAATTAATTTGCCCACGCCGGATACTTTGTTCAACACAGGTGATCAGTGGGGTTAGGTGCCCCCATCAGGACTGCCGCGAGCACAGAAGTTGGGATCGCGCACCCCGGGGAAACCAGCGTCGCCGAGTGCCGCAAGCGTCTCCGGTGAAAGAAGAAGCGCCCTGCAGTTCAACGCCTTTGGTCCCTTGTCCAGAGTTGGATCGAACGACTGGCACTGCGAACCAAGGACACACGGACTGGAGCAGTAGCCTTCAGCTGCCGCGTCGCTCCCTGCGTCCGAAACGAAGAACGAGTCGCGGACACAAATAAGCTCCTCGCAATCAAGCGATCCAATCGCGATGAAGTCCTTATTCTGCCCCTGTGCGCTGCGGACTTCGCCCTCCCTCAGGTTGACGGGCGTACCTCCACCGTCAGGATTCTTCTTCACGAGCACGCACCGATTGTTGAGGTCAGTAGCGGGTTTGCACGAGAAACTGAGCAAGCTCAGCAATGTGACGACGAACAGGCGGTTCATTCGGACCGATCTCCTGACTTGCTGAACTGCGGTGGCGCGACGAAGCCCTCGGAAGGTACCACACGCTGCACCGAGATCGACACTTCACAAAGGAGCCCCAACAGGTAGAGTCCGCGCTGCTGTATAGGCAAGGGGCTCGGCGTCGTCCTCAAGCTGAGAAGAAACACCTAGCGTCGCGCGGAGATGCACATTTGACTCGGAATCTGGCTGCGGCGTCGCTCGTCGCGCTCCTGTTCATTGGGGATCGCGTCTTCGCTCAGGATCAGTTCGACCAGGGCCTCGACCTCTCGGGTGATGAACCCAAGAAGGAAGAGCCCAAGAAAGACGAACCTGACGTCGCTGCTCCACCTGCGAAACCGGTGAAGACGGCGACCGACGCGGCTCCCGCCGCGACGAAGAAGTCAGACAACCCCGCCGTCGAGCGTGACACCACGCAGGACGACCGCGTGAAGTCAGTGCAGCGCAAGCTGTACACCAAGCGCGGCCGCTTCGAGCTCGCGCCGGCCTTCGTGATCAACGTCAACGACGCCTATTACACTAGGCTCGGTGGGGCGATTCGCGCGGCCTTCTACCCCCACGACTCGCTGGCGATATCTGCGCGCTTCTCGCTGCTGCAGACCACGCCCACCGACGACGTGAAGACGGCCAAGCGAAACCTGTTCAGCCGCATCTTCTTCTCGGTGCCGGTGTGGTCGGTGATGGGTGACCTCGAGTGGAGCCCCCTCTACGGCAAGGTCGCGATGTTCAACTCCATCCTCCACCTCGACGGCTATCTCGTCGGCGGCGGCGGCGTGGTCTACACCGAGACCTCGGCGGTCGCGCTCCCGGGCGCTCCTCCGCAGGCTGACGGCAGCCCGGCGGCGCCTCGCGGCGTGAGCCCGGCGTTCGATCTCGGCGTGGGGCTGCGCTTCGTGGTGAAGGACTTCATCGCCGTCAACGTGGCCCTCATCAACACCACGTACATCGACACCCCGCCCGGCACGACCAAGGGCGTCACCCAGAACCTGATGCTCGTCAACGTGGGGCTCTCCATCTTCTTTCCCTTCAAGTCGACCTATAAGGAGGCCGAGTGATGAAGCGGCTTTCGGTGTGGCTGGCGCTCGTAAGTCTGGTCGCGACGCCCGTATTCGCAGCGTCTGAAGATGAAGCAGGCGACGTCTCAGAAGTCGACAAGGACTCGTCGGGCCCGCTGAAGGATCGTGTTCGCCCCGTCTCAGGCCACCTCTTTCTGATGGATGGGCGCCTCGAAGTGAGTCCCGGCATCGGGCTCTCGTTGCGCGACGCGTTCTGGCAAAAAGTAGGCTTCGGCGCGGCGTTCACCTACCACTTCACCGAAGAGATCGGGCTGTCGGCCCGCGCGAGCTACAACCTCGCGCTCATCTCCGGGGCCGCGCAGATCTGCGATCCGGTCGGAGGCGGTTGCAACACGCCGACCGAGGCCGAGCTCTCCACCTTCGACGGCAACCCGGCCAACGTGTCCTTTGGCCGCATGTCGCTGCTCACCAGCGTCGATCTTCAGTGGGCGCCGCTCTACGGCAAGCTCGCGCTGTTCTCCGAGAAGATCCTCAACTTCAACATGTACGTGTTGGCCGGCCCGACCTTCCTCATGTACGGCCCGCCCGCCAAAAGCCGCTCCACCGTGGGCGGCAACGTGGGCGTGGGCTTTCGTTTCTTCTTCAACGAGTGGCTCACCTTGCGCCTCGAGGTTCGTGACGTCATCTACTTCGAAGAGAACGACCGCGATCGCACCAAGGGTTCTTTCCGCAACCAGCTGATGACCGAGGTCGGGTTCTCGATGTTCTTCCCCACCATCTTCAAAGAGGAGGGCTGAACCATGCGCCTGACTCGTTTGCTCACGCTGGTGGTGCTGGCCTGCTTCGCCGCCCCCTCATTTGCTCAGATGAACTTCGAAGGCCTCGATCTCGGAGGCAAGAAGAAGGGCAAGGGTAAGAAGAAGGCCGCCGACAAGAAGAAGCCGGCAGACGAAAAGAAGCCCGATGACAACGGCGAGGTGCCACTGCCTGAAGGTGGGCTCGACCTGTCCAAGCCCGCGCCGGTGGCGGAAGAGAAAAAGCCCAAAGACACCAAGCCTGCCGCCACCATGTCGTTCGACGCGGTCGACGTTTCGGGCAAGACGGGCGACCGCCAGAAGATGGACGCGGCGATCACCCAGTTCAAGAACGACAACTTCGAGCCGGCCGCGCTCGCGTTTTTCGACATGACCCAGGACCCCGCGATGGCGGGGCTGGTGGTCGAGTCGGAGTACTGGCTGGGCAAGAGCCTCTACAAGCTGGGCATGTACCACTCGTCGCTCCAGATGTTCTCCAAGGTGCTGGCGCGTGGCCCTTCGACGAAGTTCTTCAAGAGCTCGCTCGAGTGGCTGTTCTTCATCGCCCGGAAGACCGTCAACGAGACGGTGGTGCTCGACGAGATCGCCCGCTACTCGAACTACGAGTTCCCTGAGCGCTTCCGCAACGAGTTCCGCTACCTGCTGGCCCGCTACAACCTGGTGCGCGGCAAGGCGCTCGACGACGCAGAGCAGACCGGCGAAGCGACCAAGGCCTTCGACGAGGTCAAGCGCCTGGCCCTGATGGTCCCCAAGGGCGATGTGTTCTACCCGCGCGCGAAGTACCTCGAGGGCCTCGCCTATTTTCGCGAGAACAAGCTCGAGACCGCGCTCGAGGCGATGAAGGAAGTGGTTCGCTCCACCCGCCAGGCTGAAGGCCCGCTCAACTCCGAAGGCAAGCAGCTCAAGGGGCTGCGCGAGATGGCCTTCATGCAGCTGGCCCGCACCCACTACGGCGCCAAGCAGAACCGCTACGCCATCACCTACTTCGACAAGATCGAACGCGGCGGCGTGCAGTGGCTCGAGTCGTTGTTCGAGGCCTCGTGGGCGCATTACCGCATCGGTCAGTACGAGCAGGCGCTGGGTAACCTCATCACGCTGAGCTCCCCGTTCTTCCGCGACGAGTACTTCCCCGAAGCGCTCATCTTGAAGGCGGTCGTCTACTTCGAGAACTGCCGCTACCGCGAGGCGCTCACCATCATCGAAGACTTCGAGAGCATCTACGGCCCCGTGCAGGATGAGCTCGACGTGCTGGTGAACAAGAACATGGAGGCCACCGCGTACTTCAACGTGCTCGACGAGGTCCGTAAGAAGAACAAGGCGGGCCAGAAGCTCAAGGGCACCGACGAGATCCTCGAGCGCATCTTGAACCTCGCCCTCACCGACAAAGATCTCAAGAAGACGGTCGACTCGATTTCAGAACTCGAAACAGAGATGGATGCGGTGGGCGAGAAGGGTGACACCTTCAAGTACAGCAACCTCTCCAAGCAGCTCATCGAGCGGCTCAAGGAGCAGCGCCAGGGTCTCATCGGCAAGGCCGGCCTGATGGCCAAGGCCAAGCTCGACTTCGAGCTGGGTCAGCTCAAGACGCTCCGCGCGAACGGTCTGCGCATCAAGTTCGAGACCACGTCGATGGAAAAAGAGTTCCTCGAAGAGATGCTCAAGGCCGGTGGTCAGCAGTCGGTGGTCAAGAAGTACAAGTACCGCACTGACGTGTCTGACGATCAGCTGTACTGGCCGTACGTGGGTGAGTACTGGCGCGACGAGCTGGGCACCTACCAGTACACCCTGACCAAGGGCTGCATCACCCGCGACGGCGCCAACACCAAGAAGGAGTGACAGCGTGAGCCTGCGGCCGGTCACCATCGCGTTCGATGTGATGGGGGGCGATCACGGCCCACTCGAGATCGTGCGGGGCGCAGCGCAGCTGACGCTCGACACCCCGCACATTCACGCCCTGCTGGTGGGCGATCGTGCGCTCATCGATCAGGCGCTGACCCAGGTGAAGCACCACGCCGAGCGGGTGGCGGTGCATCACGCGGCCCACTTCGTGGGCATGCACGAGAAGCCCAGCGCGGCGCTCGAGAGCAAGCCCGACTGCTCGGTGATGGTGGCCGCGCGGCTGGTGCGAGAAGGCGAGGCCGACGCGATGGTCTCGGCGGGCAACACCGGGGCAGGGGTGCTCGCCTGCGCGCGCAACTTCACCCTCATTCCCGGCGTCCGTCGCGCAGCGCTGGCCACGGTGTACCCGACGGCTGTCGGCCGCGGCGAGAAGAACGATCCGTTCAGCCTCATTCTCGACGTCGGGGCGACCGTCGATGCGTCGGCCGACGATCTGGTGGCCTTCGCGATCATGGGCTCGGCGTACGCGCGCATCATCTCGAAGAACGAGAACCCCACCGTGGCGCTGCTCTCCAACGGCACCGAGGCGCAGAAGGGGCCGGCCCGCGTGGTGGAAGCCAACCAGAAGCTGCAGCACATCGCTGGCCTGCGCTTCATCGGCAACGTCGAGGGCGTCGACATTCCCAAGGGCACCGCCGACGTCGTGGTGTGCGACGGCTTCGTGGGCAACGTGTGCCTCAAGATGCTCGAGGGCGTGAGCGAGACGGTGATCGAGCTTGCCCGCTACGCGTACAAAGAAAAGCTGCTCTGGCGAGCGGGCCTGGCGATGCTCTCGTCAGGCATCGAGCGGATCAAAGAGGTGACCGACTGGGAGCAGTACGGCGGCGCGCCGATTCTCGGGTTCGATCGGCTCTTCATCAAAGCTCATGGGCGCTCGAAGTCGCGGGCCATCACCAATGCGGGGAAGGTGGCCGCCCGGGCGGTATCGAAAGACCTCGCGAACGCAATTCAAGGCATGCTCCCCAGGGCGTGAACGAGCTCGAACCCAAACTTCCCATCCGGCGCATCTACCGATGGGATCTGGACAAGACCTACCTGCAGACGGACTTCGACACGTTCCGTCAGCTGGTGCGCACCGCGTTTCAGAAAGCCCACGAGAAGAAGGCCATTCCCGGGGCAGCGGCGCTCATTCGTGAGCTGCGCGCCTCGGGTGACTCGCGGCTGTGCATCGTCTCGGGCAGCCCGACGCAGATGCGCACGGTGCTCACCGAGAAGCTCAAGCTCGACGGCGTCGAGTTCGACGAGCTGGTGCTCAAAGACAACTTGAGGAACCTGGTGCGCGGCCGCTTCAAGGCGATGCGCGGGCAGGTCGGCTACAAGTTGCCGGTGCTGCTCGAGAGCCGTGCGCGCGCTCCCGTCGAGGCCGAAGAGGTGCTGTTCGGTGACGACGCCGAGGCCGATGCCTTCATCTATTCGCTCTACGCCGACATGGTGGCGCACCGCGTGTCTGAGCCCGTGGTGCACCGCGTGCTCGAGGCGGCCGAGGTCTACAGCGACGACATCGCGCGGGTGATTCGGCAATGGAAAGAGATCCCCCAGGCCGACCCCGTGCGGCGCATCTTCATCAACCTCGACAGGCTCACGCCGCCCGCTGCGTTCGCGCACTACGGAGCCCGGGTGGTGCCGATCTTCAATTATTTTCAGGCGGCGCTGGTGCTGCTGGGTGACAAACACCTCACCGCGCCCCAGGTGCTGCGGGTGATGATCGAGCTGGTGCAGACGTCGGGTTACAACCTGCTGACCCTCTCGAACTCTTTTCAGGATCTGCTGCGGCGTGGCCTGCCCATCGCGGGCGTGGCAGAGGCCCTGCTCGAGGCCTTGCAGGGACCTGCCGCCGTCTTCCAGATGGTGCGGCCGATGCCCGACATCATCGCGGCGTTCAGCAAGCGGGTGGCGGCGCTGGGCGCTCAGCCGCCGCCGCCGAAGCACCGAGACATCGATTACCTGTCGCTGCTCGACGACGCCCGCCCCCGGACTCACAAGAAGCGCCGCTGAAGGGCAGGGTGAGAGGCTTTCAGCGCTGGCCTCTACCCCTCCTTTTCGGGGTATACGGGCCGCGCACCTCGTGACGGCCCCGGCTCTTCAGCCATGCGGCTTTGCGATCGGGGCTGCGTCAGGAACGTGATGACCACCGACAACTCCGCCCCCTCCGCGCCGCAAGACACCGCGCGTGAGGAGACGAACGCCGCCCCCCAGTCCCCCGAAGCAGCCGCAGCCGCGCACGCCCGGCGGGGCCCCGACATCGAGCCCGAGCGGCTGGATCCCGATGCGGTGCGCGTGCTGCTCCGCCTTCGCCAGCATGGCCACGAGGCGTACCTGGTTGGTGGCTGCGTGCGCGACCTGCTCATCGGTCACGAGCCCAAAGACTTCGACATCGCCACCAGCGCGACGCCGAACCAGGTGAAGGGGCTTTTTCGCAATTGCCGCCTCATCGGGCGCCGTTTCCGGCTCGCCCACGTGTACTTCAAGGGCGGGAAGATTCTCGAGGTCTCCACCTTCCGCGCGATGCCCACCATCGTCGAGGAGCCTCAGCCTTCTGAAGCGGCTGAAGGCGAAGTGCACTCGGAAGGCACCGAGCACATCGCGGCCGCCGACGCCGAAGCGCTCGAAGCGGTCGAGGAGGGTGTCGAAGTGCCCTCCACCCCGGTCGCCGACGTTCAGGACGAAGTGGCTGAAGCGCCCGACCTGCTGATCACCGAAGACAACACCTTCGGCACCGCGGTCGAAGATGCGCGCCGCCGCGACTTCACCATCAACGGCCTGTTCTACGAGCCGTCGGTCGGCCGCGTGTACGACTACGTCAACGGCCTTCGCGATCTGGCCCGACGCGAGATCCGCACCATCGGCGACCCCGAAGTGCGCATGCGCGAAGACCCCGTGCGCATCCTGCGGGCCGTTCGGTTCGCAGGGAAGCTCGGCCTCGACATCGAGGCGCGCACCTACGCCGCCATGGAAGGCGCCGTGGAAGATCTGCAGCGCTGCTCGGCGCCCCGGTTGCTCGAAGAGACGTTCCGTTTGCTGCGGGGTGGCTATGCGCGGCCCGCGCTGCAGTTGGTCGGTGCGCTCGATGCGCTGCGCGCGTTGCTGCCCCCCGTGCACGAGTACATCGC
>JAYTAT010000599.1:0-8634 GCA_043737315.1 Archangium sp. | reverse complement strand
TGTAGATGCAGATGCGATCGGCTTCGCGGAAGAGGCCGAAGATGTCCTGGTCGATGGTGTCGGTGGTGGCGATCGTCTGGCGCTCGAGGCTGCGTTCGAGGGCGATCACCTGGTCACGCAACCGGGCGGCGTCTTCGAACTCGAGCTTCTTGGCCGAGGCTTTCATGCGCTCGCGCAGCTGCTCGACCAGCGGGCCGCTGCGGCCTTCGAGGAAGAGGGTCACCGACTCCACGTTGCGGCGGTAGTCGTCGACCGGCACCGGGAAGACGCACGGCGCGGGGCAGCGGCCGATCTGGTGGAGCAGACAGGGGCGCTTGCGGGTCTCCAGTGAATGATCGGTGCACGTGCGAAGTTGGAAGAACCGGTTCACCACGCGCAGCGTTTCGCGGATCGATGAGGCCGAGGAGTAGGGGCCAAAGTACCGCGCGCCGTCACGTTGCGGCCGGCGAACGGTCTCGAGACGGGGGTATTCGTGCGTGGTGTCGAGCCGCAAGCAGAGGTACTGCTTGTCGTCGCGCAGCTGAATGTTGAAGCGCGGGCGATGCTTCTTGATGAGCTCGTTTTCGAGAAGAAGCGCTTCCTTCTCGTTGCGCACCACGACGGTCTCGAGGTCGACGAGCACGCGGTCGAGCAGCTGCACGAAAGCACGCGAGTCGGACGAGCCACGGTTGAAGTAGCTGCGGACGCGGTTGCGAAGGTTGATCGCCTTGCCGACGTAGATGATCCGGCCGGTGCGATCCTTCATCAGATACACGCCGGGCTGGTTGGGCAGCGCGTCGAGTTTTTCCTGGAGGATCGTCATCTTGCCTCCCTCTCCCTGCGCCAGCGGGGAGAGGGTCGGGGTGAGGGGCTCACAGGGCACACTCTGTGCAATTCCGTCCCGGAATGCGCCGCCACCGGCGAAACATCGAGCATTCCCGAGCCCTTCGTCGCAACCAGACGGCAGAAGAAGAGACTCTGTGGACGGTGTTTCGAAACAGCGTGGCCGGCTTTCGCTTTCGCCGTCAACACCAAATCGGCCCGTGGATCGCCGACCTCGCCTGCCCCGCGCGCCGAATCGTCATCGAGGTCGACGGTGGAGGACATGCGGACCCCGACACCCGAGCGCGCGATGGCAGGCGAGATGAGTGGCTCAAACGACATGGGTGGCGGGTCCTCCGTTTCTGGAACTTTGAGATCTGGTTCGAGTTTGAAGCGGTGCTTCAGGTGATCTGGTCGGCACTTCAGGTGGCCCCTCACCCCGCCCCTCTCCCCGCGTCGCAGGGAGAGGGAGATACCTAGCGCTTCCGCCGATACTTCCGAGGCTGCTTCTTGCGCTGATTCCCGCGCTCGACGTCACCCTCTTTCGAATCAGACAAGAACGACCTCAGCGCCGGCTTGAGCCCCAGGTCCATGTCCTTGAGCACGATCAACCGATCGCGCTCGACCGCGGCTTTCTCGAACTCCATCTCATCGGCGAAGGCCATCATGTCGACCTCGCTCTTCTTGATCAGCGAGGCGATCTCGTCCTTCGACAGCACCACCGCGCCACCGTCTGCCGCCATCGGAAGCGCCGCCGCATCGCCGTCGTACAAGAACTGCGACAAGTCCGTGATCGCCTTCTTGATCTGCGTCGGCGTGATCCCGTGCTTCACGTTGTGAGCGTGCTGAATCACCCGCCGCCGATCGGTCTCGTCGATCGCCTTCTTCATCGAGTTGGTGATCGAATCGGAATACAGAATCGCCCTGCCCTCCAGGTGACGAGCCGCGCGGCCCATCGTCTGAATGAGCGAGACGTGGGAGCGCAGATACCCCTCCTTGTCCGCATCGAGGATCGCCACCAGCGAGGTCTCGGGAATATCGAGGCCCTCGCGCAGCAGGTTGATCCCCACCAGCACGTCGAACACGCCCTTGCGCAGATCCCGGATGATCGCGGTGCGCTCGATGGCGTCGATGTCCGCGTGCAGGTAGCGCACCTTCACGCCGACCTCCGCGTAGTACTCAGTCAAATCCTCCGCCATGCGCTTGGTGAGCGTGGTGACCAGCACGCGCTCGTTCTTCTTGGCGCGAATCCGGATCTCTTCGAGCAGGTCGTCGACCTGGTTGCCCGCCTTGCGAATCTCGATGATCGGGTCAAGCAGCCCGGTGGGCCGAATGACCTGCTCGACCACCACGCCGCGCGCCTTATTGATCTCGTATTCCGACGGCGTCGCCGACACGTAGACGATCTGCTTGTCGAACTGCTCCCACTCCGTGAACTTGAGCGGCCGGTTGTCCATCGCGCTGGGCAGGCGAAAGCCGAAGTCGACCAGCGTCTCCTTGCGGCTGCGGTCACCACGATACATCGCACCGATCTGCGGAATCGACTGGTGCGACTCGTCGACGATCACCAGGAAGTTCTTGGGGAAGTAGTCCAGCAAACACGGCGGCGGCTCACCCGGCGCACGGCCCGAGAGATGCCGCGAGTAGTTCTCGATGCCGTTGGAGAACCCCAGCTGCTCCATCATCTCCAGGTCGAACATGGTGCGCTGCTCGAGGCGCTGCGCTTCCACCAGCTTGTTCTGGCCTTTGAGCTCCGCCAATCGCTCCTGCAGCTCCACGCGGATCTGCTTGATGGCGATGCTCCGCTGGTCAGGCTCGGTCACGTAGTGGCTGCCGGGGAAGATGGTCATCTTCGCCACGTCGCCCAGCGTCACGCCGCGCAGGGGGTCGAACTCGCTGATGCGCTCGATGGTGTCGCCGAAGAACTCGACACGAACGGCGCGATCCTCTTCGTAGATGGGGAAGATCTCGATCGTGTCGCCGCGCACCCGGAACGTGCCGCGGTGAAAGTCGGTGTCGTTGCGCTCGTACTGACAGTCCACCAACTGTTTCATCAACGCATCGCGGCCGAGCTCAGCGCCCTTCACCAGCTTCACCGCCATGCCGACGTACGCGCGCGCCGTGCCGAGGCCGTAGATGCAGCTGACCGACGCGACGATGATCACGTCATCGCGGGTGTGCAGCGAGTGCGTGGCCGAGTGGCGCATGCGCTCGATCTGCTCGTTGATCGACGAATCCTTCTCGATGTACGTGTCCGACGACGGTACGTATGCCTCGGGCTGGTAGTAGTCGTAGTAGCTGACGAAGTACTCGACGGCGCTGTCAGGGAAGAGCTGCTTGAACTCCCCATAGAGCTGCGCTGCGAGCGTCTTGTTGTGGGCGATCACCAGTGCAGGCCGCCCGGTGTTCGCGATCACGTTGGCGATGGTGAACGTCTTGCCCGACCCGGTGACGCCCAGCAGCACCTGGTGATCGTCGCCGCGGTTCACACCCTCGGTGAGTTCCTTGATCGCCGTGGGTTGGTCGCCCCGGGGCACGTACTCGCTGACCAGCTTGAACTCCGCCATGCGCCCCTTTTAACCCGGGCTGTGACAGCTGGCTGTCAGGGTTGTGCCAGCCCACCCGAAACGACCGGGAAACCGACTTTCGATTCGAATCACGATCCGCGAACACGAAGAGGCCGGGTTGACCGCAGTTCAGCGTTGCGTGAAGACCCACCAACCGGCGAGCACCCCACGCAGCGTCCACGCCACGGTGCGAACCCAGTTGGTGTCGACCAACCGCGTCATGATCGCGCTGTCACCACCGCGCGCCAGCGCGTCATGCAGGGGCACCTGAACGAAGGCCGTCGCCCCCCAGATGATCACGAGCAGCAGCAGCCCCCCGAGGGCGCTCGCGCGCGGTACCGGAGCGATCAGCAAAATGAGCCCGGCGGTCACCAGCTCGACCAACATCGGCAACGCCACCAGCGCTGTGATGCGCTGCACGTGCGCCTGATGAAAGCTCGCGAACCCCTCGCGGCTCACGTCAGCGAACGACGGGTAGTGAACGAGCTGAATGGTCCAGATGAGACCGCAGAGGAACCAGGTGACGGCGGCATGGCTGACGAGGAGTGTCTTCAAGTCGCCTCGAAGCATGAGCCAACGGCGCCCGTCGCGTCAGCGAATTGACGCTCTTCTTTGTGTGGCGCCGTGGCAGTTCGCTGCGCTCAGCGCGTGAGGCCCGTGCGCGCCGCTTCGAACTCATCGCCCTTCGTCCAGGTGGGCATGCCGACGCCGTTCGCGACCGTCAGACCGAGGTCATGAAAGAGCCGCACGTCTTCCAGCGCGCCCGAGAAATCCCACGTGTCCCGCAGCTCGTCGGAGGGCTGGTGGTAGTGCATCGACTCCCATTTTTCCCGCTGCTCGCGGCCCCAGTTTTCCGGCCGGCCGATGAACTCCTGCCCACTGGAGAAGTAGGCCGAAGGCACCCCCGCCTTCGCGAAGTTGAACTGGTCGGAGCGGTAGAAGAACCCGCGATCTGACAACGCGTCGGGCTTCACCGTGCGGCCCTGTTGCCTGGCCAGCTCGACGATCAACCCGTCGAGGGAAGACTTGCCCAGACCGATCACGCTGATGTCGCGGGTGCGCCCCCAGATGTTGAGCCCGTCGAGGTTCAGGTTGGCCGCCATGCGGCTGAGTGGAAACGGTGGATGCTCGACGAGGAATTGTGAGCCGAGCAGGCCCTGCTCTTCTGCTGCCACCGCTGCGAACAGCACGCTGCGTTTCACGGCCTGAGGTTGCGAGCTCAAGGACCTTGCGATCGCGAGCATCGCCGCCACGCCGGACGCGTTGTCGACGGCGCCGTTGTAGATGACGTCTTCGCCGGGAACGCCGCCCTCCTTCTTGCCGAGGTGATCGTGGTGGGCCGTGTAGACCACGACCTCATTCTTGAGCTGCGCATCGGAGCCCCTGAGCAGGCCGAGCACGTTGCCGCTCACCTTGCGGGCGACGACGTTGGTGAAGGTGGTCGAGAGCGTGAGGCCCAGCCGCACGGGCGCAAATCGCCGCGTGTTCGCCAGCACACGCAGCTGATCGAGATCCTTGCCCGCAAGGGCCAAAAGCCTCTTGCTCGCCGCTTCGGTGATCCACCCCTTGAGCTGCAGCTGACTACCGCTGCCGGCGGGCAGATCGAACTGCTCGCCCGACCACGAAGTCTGCACCACCTGCCATGGGTAGCCCGCTGAAGGCGTGGTGTGAATGATGAGGCAGCCCACCGCGCCCCGCTTCTGCGCCTGCTCGAACTTGTACCCCCAGCGCCCGTAGTAGAGCCGCGCGCGCCCCGCGAAGATCGAGGGATCGTCTTCAGGGTCGCTGTTCATCACCACCAGCACCTTGCCCTTGAGATCGACGCCTTTGAGGTCGTCCCATTTGTATTCGGGCGCGGTGATGCCGTAGCCGACGAACACCAGCTCGGCCGACTCGATCACCGAGGTCTTCTCCTGGTGACCGGAGACCACGATGAAGTCGTCTTTGAAGGCAAGCTCGAGGGCAGACGAACGCGCCTGCACCTTCATCTTGTCCGGGTGGCCATTGACGCCCACCAGCTCGACCTGCTGAACCCAGCCGCCATCTGGAGCACCTGGCTCGAGGCCCATCGCCTCGAACTGCGACGCGATGTACTGCTGCGCGAGCCGATCTCCTGCGGTCGCAGGGCCCCGGCCTTCGAGCAGATCAGACGCGAGGAAGCCGATGTGACCGCGCAGCTCGGCGGCCGTTATCGGCTTCACGGCCGGTGCCGCCGCGAGCAATGACAGCGCGACCGCCAGCATCATACCGCCGCGATCTTCCAGGTGGTCCCGGTGGGTGAGTCCATCATCTCCACGCCCAGGCCCTTCGCCTCGGTGCGAATGCGATCTGACTCCGCGTAGTTCTTGGCGGCACGCGCAGCGTCACGGGCGGCGACCATCGCCTGCACCTTCAAGGCGTCGATGTCGCGCGCGACGACCTGGCGATCCCGCCGGGCCAGCAGCCACGCCGAAGGATCGAGCTCGAACAGGCCCAGCGCGCCGGCGATCTTCCGGGCGACTTCACGCAGCGCGACCAGGGTCCGCCCCGCCAGTTGTTTGTCCTTCACCGGCGACTTCGGGTCGGTCAGCAGATTGAACTCGGTGAACAACGCAGACAACGCCCCCAGCCCGCCGGGGAAGTTGAAGTCGTCGCTCATCTGCTCATCGAACTCGGCCAGAAAGCGTTGCGGATCCATGTGAAGGGGACCCGTGCCGAAGTCTTTGCCGGTGATGCGCTCATCGACCTTCTTGAGCGTCTCGTAGAAGTATTCCATGCGCGTCTCGGCATCGGCGAGCGACTTGTCGCTGAAGGCGAGCTGCTGGCGGTAGTGCGTGCTCAGGAAAAAATAACGCAGTGCCTCTGCGTCGACCTTCTCCAGCGCGTCGCGCAGGCGAACCACGTTGCCCAGCGACTTGCTCATCTTCGCGCCTTCGAGATCGAGGAAGCCGCCGTGCATCCACGAATTGCACAACGTCTTGCCGCTCGCCGCTTCCGACTGGGCGATCTCGTTCTCGTGGTGAGGGAAGATGAGGTCGAGCCCACCGCCGTGAAGATCGAACGTCTCACCCAGGTACTTCGCGCTCATCGCGGAGCACTCGATGTGCCAGCCAGGCCGCCCCGCGCCCCACGGTGAGGGCCACTGCGGCTCGCCGGGCTTGGCCGCTTTCCACAACGCGAAGTCGAGGGGATCACGCTTGGCTTCACCGACGAGCTCACGTTCGCCCGCGCCCGCGATCAGATCGTCGAGGTTGCGCTTCGAGAGCTTGAGGTACCCGGGGTACTTGCGCACCTCGAAGTAGACGTCGCCGCCCGACTGGTACGCCGCTCCACGCGCGACGAGCTTCTCGATGATCGCGACGATCTCGGGGATCGTCTCGGAGACCTTGGGCGAGACATCAGGCGCGAGCAGCCGCAGCCGCGCGGCATCGATTTCGAACTCGCGAACAAAACGCGCCGCCAGGGCGATCGCGTCTTCACCCGTGACCGCGGCGGCCTTGATGATCTTGTCGTCCACGTCGGTGTAGTTGCGCACGTAACGAACCTCGAAGCCGCGGTAGCGCAGGTAGCGCACGACCGTGTCGAACGAGGTGAACGTGCGCGCGTTGCCGATGTGAACGAAGCTGTAGACCGTCGGGCCGCACACGTAGATGCCCAGTTTCCCCGGGGTTAGGGGCTGGAGCGGAACCTTGGCCTGCTGCAACGTGTTGAAGACGCGAATCTCAGGGGCACCCATTGGGGGCCGCACTTTACCCACAGGCAACCATTGGTGTCAGATGTGCGATACTTCGCCAGTTACAGCAGCCGAATAAAGGAGCCCGTCCATGCCCCCCCACCCCAAGCGTCCCTCCTATAAGGAGCCGATCACGGACGAGCAGGTGTTGCAGGCCGACGATCCCAGACCTCAACGGGTCACGCAGTTGCCGAGCAATAGTGCGGGTGGGCGGCGGGTCGTCAAGAAGGTTGAAGAGCACGTCCCCACGTCAATCTTCGATACCGAGGCAGACCAGGAAATGCAGGCTGAGTACGGAGTTCAGGGTTCAGAGTTGAAGCCGGCGTTCCTCTACGTGGAGCGTGGTCCGGGTGCAGGTCAGCTGCTCGAAGTAAAGCAGGGCACGGTGGTGGTCGGTCGCGCGTCGGTCAGCGACCTGCGGCTGCAGCACCCGTCGATCTCTCGCCGCCACACGCAAATCAAACGCGTCGGTGAGCAGTTCTTCGTGAAGGATCTGGGTTCGCAAAACGGAACCTTCGTCAACAAGCAGCGCATCGGAAGTGAGGTCGAGGTCAAGCCGGGCGATTCGATCGCCATGGGCAACGCCCTGCTGCGCCTGCGTGGTCCGCTGGCCAAGGGCGAACGTCTGCCCGGTCAGCCTGCGCCCGCTTCGGTTCCCGAGAAGGTCAAAGAAGAGAAGCGCCCGGTCGTCACCGACAAGGACAAAGCGGCCAAGTCGCGCATCAGCACGGCCGTGGTGGCTCGCCCTGATCCCACGCCCGCCGCGCCCAGCAGCACGGCGCTCAAGATCGCGGTCTTCGCCGGTGCGGTCGGCTTCAGCCTCGCGGCGGTGCTCGCGTTCGCCCTGGTCAAGACCATGTCGGGCGACAAGACGCCCACGGCCAACCCCACCACCGCGGCGGTTCTCGCGGACAAGACCGACAAGTCGAAGCTCATCGATGAGGCCATCAAGAAGAAGATGGCGGAGCAGCCGAACAAGACGCCGATTGCTCAGAAGGCCCAGGAGGAAGACGTCGTCGAATCGGATGACGCGGTGACGGTGAAGGAACAGCCCAGGGCGCCCAGCGTCGCGAAGGCACCGGTCGTCAGCGCGGCCCCCCGGGTTGCGGCGGCGAGCCCGAAGAAGGGCCCTGCTTCGAAGGCGGCGGCTGTCGAAGAAGAGGAAGAGGCCCCGGCGGCGAAGGGCGGCAACAAGCGCGGTCAGATCCTGGCGGCGTACGAAAAAGGCAACGCAGAGGCCTCTCTGGATGCGGCCAAGAAGGCCGGCGACAAGGAGCTCAGCGACAAGCTGTCTCGCTTCATCGCGGCGTATGACGCGGCGAACGACGCGATGATGTCGAACAACGGCTCGGCGGCGATCGCGAACTTCCAAAAGGCGCTGCAGCTGGATGAAGGGCTGTCGAGCGGCTGGGGCAAGTACGGCGCAGAGATTCGCCGGCAGCTCTCGAACTTGTATGTGCTGGTCGGGCTGCAGTTCGTGTCGAACGGCGATTCTGAGAAGGCGAAGCAGGCGTTCCAGGGTGCACTCAAACACGACCCGAACAATCAGCGGGC
>JAYTAT010000598.1:0-8636 GCA_043737315.1 Archangium sp. | reverse complement strand
GGTCTGCCTTGGGTGGGTCAGCGCGAGTGGGGCCGTACCGCACCGGACAACGTGCGCGGCGTGGTCTCGAGCGCCCGCAGCACACGGCGCCGGGCATCACCGACCAGCGGTTTCCCGTGACCTGCAAGCACGTGCTCATACGGAAAACCCGCGGCGTGAAAGGCGTCGAGCGAGCCGTGCGCCTGCGAGAGGTCGATGGAGTACGCGTCGTACGGAGGCACGAAGTCCATCACCAGCGCCAGCGGTGGGCGCGCGGTGAGCAGCGTGTCGCCCGTGAGCAGGCAGCTGGTGCGCTCATGCCGGTAGAAGACCGAGCCTTCGGTGTGGCCGGGCACGTGATGCACCTCGAGACCTGCGATCGACTCGCCTTCTTCGAGCGCGTGGTCGACCTTCACCTGCGCGGGCCAGCGGTTCTCTACCGCGCCCAGCGTGCGCTGCAGCAGGTTGCCCTTCTTGCCTAGAACGAAGCGTTCGGTCGCGCCCGAGAGCACCTCGGCATCGGCGCGGTGGGCGTAAATCTTCACCCCGAACTCACGCTGCAACCACGCCGCGTTGCCCGCGTGATCCGAGTGGCGATGCGTCAGCAACACGCCCGTCAGTTCGGAAGGGCGCAGGCCCGTACGCCGCAGCTCAGCGCCCAGCTGCCACCGCTCGGTCCAGTGGCCGCAGTCGATGAGCCAGCGATCGCCCTTGCCGCCGTCGAGCAGAAAGACGTTCGAGACGAAGAGCGTGCTGAAGCGGTGAAAGGGCGCGACGACGAGCTGCATGGGAGCTTCAGAACCTATTCGAGCGCGGCGCTGAAGATCGCAAATCGTGCCGCTGGCGAACCCGGGGAACCACCGGCTGAGGTGCTGGCGCGGCCATGGGTGAGCCTGGGTCGAACTGTCCGCGATGCATGCGGTCGGCGACTTGGCTAAGGAGCGCTCCATGGGACGCATCTTCGAGACCCGCAAGCACACGATGTTCGCGCGCTGGAACAAGATGGCGAAAGCCTTCACGCGCGTGTCCAAAGACATCACCATTGCCGTGAAGTCGGGCGGCACCGACCCGCACATCAACCCGGCTCTGCGACGGGCGATGCAGAACGCACGCGCCGTGAACATGCCCAAGGAAAAGGTCGACCACGCCATCAAGCGGGCGGCGGGTGAAGATCAGAAGGACTACGAGATTCACGTCTACGAAGGGTACGCGGCGCACGGCGTGCCGGTGATCGTCGAGACCGCGACCGACAACGTGGTGCGCACCGTGGCCAACGTGCGCGTCGCCTTCAAGAACTGGGGCGGCAACATGGGCGCGACCGGCAGCGTCGGCTTCATGTTCAAGCGCATGGGCGTCTTCCGCCTCGACCCCACGGGCATCGACCAGGAGTCGCTCGAGTTGGATCTCATCGATCACGGCCTGCAGGAGCTCGGTGAAGGCGCCGGCGAGAAGGGCGAGAAGCAGGTCATCGTCCGCTGCGACTTCCACGACTTCGGAAAGCTCCAGTCGGCCATCGAAGCGCGCAAGTTGAACGTGGTCTCCTCTGCGTCGGAGTACGTGGCGCAGACGCCCGTCGAGCTGCCTGAAGACCAGGCGACCGAGGTGCTCAAGATGGTCGACGAGCTCGAGCAGGACGACGACGTACAAAACGTCTTCTACGCCCTGGCCTGATGTCGATCCCGCTGTTCGACCTGGTGCCCTCGAGGGTGGAGGGAGCTACGTTGCCGAGTCTGCCCACTCGTCTGCGTCTCCCACTGCGTTGATTTCTCCTGCCTCGCGCCGGGGCATCGGCTCTGCGCTCACCACCTTAGGTCTCATCGCGCTCGCGTTGTTGCCGTCGCGGCTCGCCGTCGCCATGCGTTTGCGCGGTGGCACCCTCTTCGAGCGCGCCACCCGGGCCATCGCTGGCACCACGCTCGACCTCTGGGCGGTGTTGTTCCCGATTCTCGGAGCGCTGGTGTGCGTGGTGCTGTTCACCGCGCTGGTGCCGCGCCGCAAGACGTTGTGGCAACACCTGGGTGCGCCGCTGTTCATGCTGCCGTGGTGCTTCGTGCTCTACGTGCTGACCGTGCTGCAGCAGGAGGTGAAGGCCGAACGGGGCGCCTTCTCCACCATGCAGGAGATCACCGCCGGCGCGGTGCAGACCTCGTTCGTCGAAGGCACGCTGGGCTTCTTCCGCTACGAGCGCATCTGGATTCCCGCGGTGGTGTGCGGGGTGCTGGCGGTGGTGCTGCTGTTGGTTCGTTTCCGTGCGGCCCGCCGAGAAGAAGACCTGCCATGGCGCGGCTGGGCGATCGGGTTTGCCAGCGTGCTCTTTGCAAGCATGGTGCTGGTGCCCGGTGCGGTGGCGGCACAGTCGGCGATCTCCACGCGCCTGAGCCGCGCGGGTTTGGGCGACCCACTCAACAGCACCATCGAGACCACGATGGATCTATTGCAGGCGCGCGTGCCGCTCGAGCCGAGCGAGCTGCTGATGCAATTGGAGACATCCTCCGCGGAAGCCGCCGTGGGTGCCTCGCGCATGGGCTGGCCTCCGGTCGCTGCGACGCTGTGTGAACGCCACCCTCATGCACGGCCGCTGGATCGTGAAGAGGAACCGGCCGCTGCAGGGGCTTCCTTGCTCACCGCCTTCGAGGGTGTGTCAGAGGCCCTGTTCGATCCGTCAGACGACAAGATCGCGGTGTTCCAGTTCTCGCTCGAGAGCTTCCGGGCTGACGATCTGCACGCGCTCAATCCGGCAGCGGCGCGGGGGCTCGATCCGTTCGTCAACGGCCTCTACGAGCAGCCTGGGCTGGCGAGCCGCAAGATGTTTCAGGCCGGTGTTCGCAGCGCACAAGGCGTGGCGGCGATGACCTGCGGCGTGGGCACCCTGCCCTACAACCTGAGCATCATCCGCGACCTCGAGGCGTTTCCACTGCGGTGCGCGACGGATCTTCTCGCGGAGTCGGGCTTTCACGGCACGTTCTTCTACGGGTCTGACCCCCACTACGACCAGATGTCGCGCTTCCTGGCTGCGCACGGTGTTCGCGAGGTGGTCTCGCAAGAGGAGCTGCCGGAAGGCTTGCCGAAGGGCGCGTGGTCAGGGCTGACGGACTTCGTGGTCTTCGATGAAGCAGCCAGGCGCGTGGCGAAGGGCCTCGAGACTGCGCCGCAATATGCGTTGGTGATGTCGCTGTCGAACCACTCGCCGTACACGCCGCCGGAGGATCTGCCCAAGGCGGTGCTCGCTCGAATGGAAGCGGCCGTGAAGGCGTCTCCCAACCGCGCTTCGGTGGATGATCGTCGGCGGCTGCTCACGCACTCGTACACCGATGCCGCGCTCGAGCGCTTCTTCGCGCAGCTCGACACGCTGGGTATCGCGGAACGATCGATCGTGGTGCTGATGGCGGATCACTCGACGGGTGAAGACTACGTGTGGGGTTCCGATTCGGTCGAACACGAGACCGATGCAGCGAAGGCGCAGGTGCCCTTTCTCATCGTGATTCCAGAGGCGTTCCTGGCGCGAGTCAAAGACCGGCCGAAGCTGAACGCAGCGCTCGCACAAGCCCGGGCCTTGCTCGACGCCACGCCGCTGTCTCAAAACGATGTGCCGGCGCTGTTGCTCGCCTTGATGAAGTTTCACCCCGGGCTGCGCGCGCTCCCTGAACCCGCTCGCTGGCACACGCTGGGTGGGCAGGTCACCAGCCCGTGGTTTCAAGCTGGAGGCGAAGCGTCTTCTTTCCTGCTCGGCATCAACGGCGTGGATGAGCTGTACGTGCTGGATAGACAGGGTGCACGCGTGGGCAGCTACGAAGACGCGGTGTTCCTGCGCACCCGCGTCGATCGTGCGCAGGTGACGCCACGGTTGATCCCGGTCGCATCGACACTCGTCAAGACCCTCCGAATCGCGAAGTCGTGCGAGGGGCCGACGGCGCCGTAATCGTCACGTTTTCGAGCAACCGAGCCGTCAACAAGCCGTTTCCTTCGCCTCCACTCCTCATCGTCTACTCGCTACCTTCGACAGCTCCCGCGCCCGGGCAGCTGTGCGCTTCGCTGCGCTGCCAGCATCAGGAGGTGGTCGGCCTGAAGGTGACCGTGCTCGACGACAAGATGCCCGCGGGCGCGATTCACGACTGCCTCGTCGGCTTCGGCAAGGGCGCCACCGAAGCGCCCGGCGCGTCGTACCGCCTCGAGTCGGCCATCTCAGACATGTTCCACACGCGGTAGTCGATCAGCGCTTGAGTCTCGCGAGGGCTTCTGTGGCGCGGAAGCGCAGCGTCCAGGAGGTGCTCTTGTTCGCGGCCTCGAGCGCCTCGACCGCCGTGGCGCTGGCGCTGGCGCTCGAAAGACCAAGCGCTTCTGCGGCCGCGGCAGCCACGAAGTCCGTCGTGTCGGCGAGCGCGGTGATCAGCGCCGGCTCCGCCGCGTTCCCCACCGGGCCGAGGTCGCGAAGCAGCTCGGCGGCCGCAAGTCGAACCCGGTCGCTCGCGTCGGTCACCAGCACCTTGGCGAAGGTGGCGACGAGCTCGGGCGTGGGCTCCTCGAACGACAGCGCATCGAGCGCTCGAGCCGTTGGGCCAGGTCAGGTGCCAGGAGCAGGCTCTCCCAGTGCGACCGCGCTCCCGGCTCCAAGCCCGTCTCAGGAACGGCGTCCACCTTCGCGGTGATGAGCCGGTTCACGATAGAGAGCTCTCCGCGGTCGCCCGGCTCCTCGCCTTCCCAGGTCACGGTCCCGGACAGCAAGGAGTGCCGCGGCTCAAAGAAGGCGCTCACCAACAACTCCAGCCACTCCAGGCCCGCGGTGAATTTCTCGCCGCCATCCCACTCGAGCCATCCGCGGGCCCGCGCTTCGAGGCTCGCGGCGTCGCCTACGACGAAGACGCGCCCGGCCGACAACACCCGGCCGCAGCGGCCGAGATAAGGGCCATCAGCGATGACGCGCGCAAAGGCGCGCACGTGCTCCTCCGCCACCTGTGGCTCGATGCGGAAGGAACCTGACCATGTCCGGCTGTGGCCCATGATCAGGGCACCGCGCAGAAGTCGTCGGTGGGCGCGTCACATTGCTTCGCGCCGACCCTGGTCGCAGCACCGTTCCATAAATCCATCTGGCTGTTGTAGCTAAGCCTCAACATCCAAGAACAAGACCTTCGGGGTTCAGGTTCTCCTGCGCGCGCGAAAAAGAGATCGCCCTGATCAACGCGCGTGTTGCTGGTTGAGGAACCGAAGCGTGGGCAGCGTGGCCAAGAGCGCCTTTCGGAAGCCCGGCCTCTCGAGCACCGCCTCATCGACCTCCAGATCAGTCAGGCCCTTCAAGAAAGGGAGCACTTTCGTCACCCCGCCAGCGGTCAGCGAGTTCTCGATGAGGTTGAGCTCTTTGACGCCCTTCAGCGCAGGCCCCAGCAACGCAAGCGAAGCATCGCTCAGAGAGTTCGCGCTGAACGACCAGCGGTGGACCCGCCCGAGCTTCAGGGCCGCCAGCGCCGCCACCCGCGCGGCGGTCTTCGTGCCGAGCGCAGTGACGCGCACCGAGAGCCGGGGGTTGAGCGAGGCGATCGCCTCGAAGCCCTGGGCCACCAGCATCGCTCCGCCGAGGGCATACAGCTGGGTCAGGCGCTTCTTCTGTTCCGGTGTGCGCCTGCTCACGAGGTGGAGCTGGATGAACTCGCCACGTGAATCTCCATGCTCGAGCAGCAAGTCGGCCCACACGGAGAGGCGCGACACGTCATCGGGCTTGGCGAAGAACGCCTCCATCAGCAGGGCGGCGCGGGCATCACCCGTGGCGGCGCTCTTGACCGGCTTCCGTGCAGCGGGCGACTTTCGCGCAGTGGCCGAGGCCGGGAGCGCCGCGCTGAGCTGGTACACCTCGAGGTACGTGCCCGTGGTGAGGATCAACGCCCCGTTACACACGCACGCCTGCAGAATGGAGCCCCGCCGCGGCCTCGCGAACGACCGCAGGACCTTGCCCTCGAGGTCGAGCACCTCGACCCGGCCCGCGTTCGCCACCCGCACCACTGTGTCTGGCTGCGCGCCCCACGAATATTCGCCGGCGCCCAATTCGCCGCCGCGGCCGCTCGAGAGCTCCAGCCAGGTGCCGGTGGTGGACAGGACCTTCCCTTCCTGAAACCGGAGCGCGCCGGCCAGCGAAGGACCTTTCCACGGGGTGCGCTTCTCTGTCCCAGTGACGAGATTCCTTCGCACCTGGAACTCGTGCTCGCCTGAAAAGGTGAGGAAGAAGAGTTCGTCGGGCCTGGTGAACGCGAACGCGTGGGCCTCGAGCGCGGTGGGCTTCCCCGCGACATCGAAGAGCACGGTGCCCCGGTTGTGGGCCGTCGCCACCAGCCACTTTCCATCGAGGCTGGCAAGCAGCTCTTCGACCTCGAAGTCGACGGGCTTGATGGACCGCTTCACCGCGCCCGTCTTCGGGTCCACCACCTTGAGTTGACTTCAATCCGACACGCCCACCAGCTCATCGCCGAGCAGCGCGAGCGGACCGGCCAGCGGCGCGTCCACCTTCGTCACCTTTCGGGTGTGGGCATCGAAGTGGCCAAAGCCGAGCCACAGCCCCTTGCCGTAGGCCCCCGAGCCGCAAGCAAAGAAGAAGCTGCCATCGGGTCGTACAGCGAGAGAAGCCGCGGCGTGTTTGAGGTGCTGCGAAGCGGGGGCCTGGGTCATGCAGACCAGCATCCAGCGAAATCAAGC
The DNA here is from genome assembly GCA_043737315.1 of Archangium sp. Classification (GTDB taxonomy): domain Bacteria; phylum Myxococcota; class Myxococcia; order Myxococcales; family Myxococcaceae; genus Archangium_A. The sequence continues at coordinate 1,979 of JAYTAT010000598.1, read as the reverse complement.
GCTGAAGAAGCTCTGAGCGAGGCCGAACGGTTCATCGCGGGTCCGGTCGCGCCTGGCGCTCTCGAAGCTTCCTGGCTTTGGCGAGCGGGGTGTTTGATCCCTGCCTGGTCTGGTTCGACAGTGCAGTGGTCGGCGAGGTCTGCCCAGTCCTTCTTAACCTGCCGCAGGCTTCTCCCTCCGGGTCGTGAACCGCCACCCGCTTCATCCCCTCTCCCAACGGCACGCCTCCGCGCGTCAACTTGTTGAGCTCGGCCTTACCCTCGGCACTGAGCGTCTTCACTTCGCGGAGCTTCGCGATCACCTGAATCGACGGCCACTCGCAAGACTTCAGGTAACCTTTTGGTGGAATTCATGTTTGCCCCTTTGATTGTTGTGTAACCCCATTTCGCTTGGCGACCAGGATAGTCAATGAGGGCGGGAACAACAGCCAAAATCCCGACACGGGAATTAATATGGCGCCAACAGTCGCAAGCGCCAGAAGGCACGCACCCAATGTTTTCGGCAACGCTACTTGCGCGCGTTCAAGCGCATTGACCGCAAATCCGCCGACCATGGCGACGTAGCCAAAAAGCAACGACCAAACCACCGCGCCAATGACCGGGTTGCCAACGACCGTGTTGAATAATCCGCCATCAAACACAGAACCAATCACGTCCCGGTACTGCACTGCCGCAACCACGGTATGAATGAGTCCCGTGCCCATTAACCAGTAGCCTATCCATGGTTTCACGGGCCTGCTCCTGGTCGGCGCAGCAGACCTACGCCAAGGATTAACAGACCCAACACCAAAACCACCGCACCAACGTAGGCCAGGTTGATCACCAAGTTTGGCTCAGTTGCTGTCGGCGATAGGACTGAGAGAAAGAACGCAGCGGGCAGCAACAAAGCGGCCAATGGGGTGGCGTAGCGTGCGATCATTTTCAAGGTGTCCGGCAGATTGGCTGTTTCTACATAGGGCAGCACGATGAGCGACAGCATAATCAGAACGGCCGCATGTGCGTGCCCAGCTCTCCAGAAGTCCTGCCTGAGGGTATTCGCCATGTAAGCAGGGTCAGTCATCATCAAAGAAAGGATGCTGACACCGCCATAAACAACGGTTGGCAAAACAATCAACAAGATGCCCGCAAGGCGACGACTTTGAGGTGACATACAATATCCTTTTTGCACCCTGGCTTGATTTTTAAAGCCAAGTACGGATGACCTGTCGTGACGCTCATATCCAGTGTTCATACAGACTAAGCCGCAGGCCCGAAGAAAAACCGCGGGCGGTGGCGCTGACTATCGGTAGTCGCGAAAATCAGCGGATTACGAATCGGTCGTTTGGAAACGTTTGAGCGTTATGAGTGTAGGAATGAAGCGGGCGGTGTGCGTCAGGTCGCGAGGAGCAACTGCGGTGGTGCGGTAGCCGGAGGCAGGACCTGCCTCGGCCTGCGTGGAGGCTCCTGATGGTGCGGCGGCCACCGCATGCGCATTCCGATCACCGATTCCGCAGTGAAGCCGATCAGGCATTCCACGCGAAGCCGATCACCCGCGCCCGCGTGACGGGGCTGGTGTTCGCTACTTCGACTGCTTCGGTTGTTGGTCAAATTCGCGGCGCTTTCCCTGATGGATTCAGACTCGCCGAGCTTGATGCGGTGGGCGTTGTGCACGAGCCTCTCGCAGATGGCGTCGGCAAGCGTCGGGTCGCCGATGACGGCGTGCCAGTCCTTGGGCTCGAGTTGGCTGGTGATGATGGTCGAGCCCGAGTCGTAGCGGTCATCGAGCAGTTCGAGCAGATCCTTGCGGTGCTGCGCGGTGAGGGCCTCGAGGCCAAAGTCGTCCAGTTATGTGGAGCTGCACATAAATCGACAAATGGTGAGCCCGCAGAAATGTGGAGCCCATGCCGAGCGGCCGCGGGGCAAAACTGAGGACTTCGTTCAACGCCACATTACTGAGGGGGCGGGGCGCTACAGAGCTTCCAGCCATTCAAGAATGGAGGC
>JAYTAT010000597.1:0-1282 GCA_043737315.1 Archangium sp. | reverse complement strand
CACGACCTGAAACTTCTACGGCACCAGCACCACGCGCGAAGGCACCATCGCGTGCGGCCACTACGTCACGACCGTTTTGAGCACGCAGGCTTTCGTCTTCAGCGCGCGCGCCTCGCGCAGCAGGCTTCCGCGTACGTGGTCTCGACCCTGGCCCGGGAACCCGCGGCCTTTTGCCGCTCGTCGTTCATCGACCCCGGCTCGGTGACTTGTGAAGACCCGGTACCCGCCGGAGCGTTCGCCTCGCGGACCTACGTGGCCGCCGACGCGCTCAACGATCAGGTGTTGGAAAATTGGTTGCCGGGCCGCGCCATTCCTTCGCAAGTCCCGAAGAAACTGACGCCGGCATCGGTGAAGATGCCGGCGTCGGTGAATCGGTGCGTCAGTGCTCGGCAGGTCCGGCGATGACGATTTTCCCATCGGCCTGCACCACCACCCAGCGCGCAGCCTCTTCAGTGCCGCCCGCTTCGGTGACGTTGATGGTCACGATGCCGCCAGTACCGAAGGTCGTGTCGAGCGAGCCATCGGTGTTGAAGCGAGCCGCCGCGAACTTCGTGTCAGCGCCTTCACGCACGAAACCGGCACCGATGATCTTGTTGCCATCCCACGCGACGCCGAAAAAACGATCGTGCGAGCCCGTCGAGAGCGGCACGGCCTGCGCGAACTCCGCAGGTCCACCCGAGGAGAGCGGCAGCACCAGCAGCACCGCGTCGTCGTTCTCAGCTGGCGTGTTCGCCGAACCCGTGCGGTAGCCCACTGCCCCCAGCGCCATTCCACCAGGGCCCACCGCCGCGCCGAAGAACGCCTCGTCACTACGACCGAACGACCAGGTCTTGTAGCCGTCAGCCGCGAAGGTGGTGTCGGCCGCGCCCGCCGAGGTTTGCACCATCACCAGGGCGTCGACATTTCCAGTCAGGGGCGTGCCGCTTCCCACCGACACGATGCGATCATCTGCCAGCGCCAGCACGTGGCGGCCGCGCTCGTCGCCGCCGACGAGGTTGAGGATGAAGGAGCCCGTGCCCGCCCAGGTCGGGTCGTCTGCGCCCGTCTCGAGGTAGCGGAAGCTCACGAGGTCAACCGGGCCGCTCGAGGCGGTGCGGCCGTAACCCAAGGTGACGTAGCTGCCGGTCGACTGGCGTGCCGCGCCGTACGCCTCTGCCATACCCCACGGCATCGTCGGAACGGCGTTGGCGAACCTGGCCACGCTCACCACACCGCCGTCACCAAACGTGGCATCGGCCACGCCCGCAGAGTCGAGGCGGAGCAGCACGGGCCGGTTCGCCGT
>JAYTAT010000596.1:0-3533 GCA_043737315.1 Archangium sp. | reverse complement strand
CGGGCCTGGTCGCCCTCGCCCAGACCACCTCGAACCCAAAGTACCTCGAGGCCGCCGAGCAGCTGGTCGATGCTGCCTCAGAACGTTTCTGGGACGACGGCCGCAAGGCCTGGCTGGCTGCGCCGAAGGGCACGAAAGACCTGCTGGTGCCCACGTACGCGCTGCACGACAACGCGTTTCCGTCGGGTGCGTCCACGCTCACCGAAGCGCAGCTGGCGCTCACCGCTTTGACGGCTAAGTCGCGTCACCTCGAACGCGCCACCACCTACCTCGAGCGCATGAAGCAAGAGCTGCTCGACAACCCGCTCGGCTTTGGCCACCTGCTGCTCTGCGCAGACACCTTACTCGACGGGGCCGCTGAGCTGAGCCTCGTGGGTTCTCCTGAACTGCTCGCCTCGCTGCAGGCGGTGGTCGATCGCACCTACTTGCCGACCGTCTCGCTGCTGCGGCAGGTGACCGGCGCGCCTGTACCCGAGGTCACTCGAGAAGTTTTGAGTACACGCACCGGTGCTGGCGCCTACCTGTGCCAACACTTCGCCTGTCAGCAGCCGGTGCAGACCGCCGAGGCGTTGAGGGCGCTGCTCGCTCCGCTCACCCGCCGGGAGCGGAGCCACCCGGAAAATCGTTCACCTGGCTGAAGTGGTGATGCCCACGCGGCACGCGGGTTCGAGTCTTCAGGTGAGCTCACGAAGCATCGACAGGTCAGCGCGCGACTCGGGCGCGTGCCGGGGCGCGTTCGGTGACGACGGCCTCGGCAGGCCTCACGAGGGAACCCGCGGGCACCGAGCGGGTCAACACCGCGCCCGCCATGATCTTCGTGCCGTCGCCCACGTGAATGGGCCCCAGCAGGGTGGCGCCGGGCCCCACGTGAACGTCGCGGCCCAGGGTCGGAGCGCCCGCTTCTTTCGTCTCGGGGTCGAGCCCCTCACCAAGGGTGACGTTGTGAAAGAGAATGCAGCCCTCCCCAATGACGGCGCGATGGCTGAGCACCAACCCAGTTCCGTGGACGATGGAGATCCCATCGCGCAGGGTGGTGTTCCAGTGCACTTCGGCGCCGTAGACGTGGCGGATGAGGCGGCTGGCGACCTGGGGGAGCAACGGCACCCGGGCATCGCGGAAGAACGCCATGGTGCGCATGGCGATCATCATTTGAAAGCCGATCTTGGTGACCGCATCGACCGGCAGCCGCATCGAGGAGCGCTGGTCGTCATGGTACTTGGCCCGGTAACGCTGGACGTTGGCGTAATCGGCGCGCACGGATTGCAGGAACGTGGTGAGCGGGTTGACCATGGCTCAAGTGTTACGCGATCAAGACGGGGGCTTCCAGCCTATGTCTGGGAGTGGCAGTTTCGGAACCATGTCCAACCGCGTCAGCGTGATCATCTCGACTTTCAACCGGCTTCCGCTGCTGCAGGAGCTGCTCGACGCGCTCGGTCAGCAGACGCTGGAGCCTGAGCGATTCGAGGTCGTGGTGGTCGACGACGGCAGCCGCGAGCCCGTCGCGCAGGCGCTGGAGCAGCGAAAAGACCCCTTCAAGCTCACCGTGCTCAGCCAGGCGAACGCGGGCGCAGCGGCGGCGCGGCACGAAGGCATCATGAAGGCGACCGGAGAGGTGGTGGTGATCACCGATGACGACATGCTGGTGCCGCCCGAGTTCCTCGTCGAACACGTGAAGGCGCACGACGCGGGCAACACCGTGGTGCTCGGGCAGATCTCAGCCGACGAGACGCTGGGCGAGAAGCCGCTGTTCGAACGGTTTCACGCCGAGCAGCTGGCGAAGTTCGTCGCGCGCTATCGCGAACAGCCGACCGCGGTGCGTGGGGTGATGGTCTGCACCGGCAACGTGTCGTTCCGCCGCGCGGATTACCTGGCGGTGGGCGGCTTCGACAAGACGCTCAGCCGCTCTGAAGATCGCGAGCTGGGCGTGCGCCTGCAGAAGGCGGGCGGCAAGCTCTACTTTGCAGAGAACGCGCGCACCCGGCACCGCAGCGATCACACCGATCTCTCGGTGTGGATGCGGCGCAACTACAACTACGGCGTCTTCGACTCACGCATCCACCACAAGCACCCCGACCGGCTCGACGCCGATCCGTGGCACTTCTTGTTTTTGGTGAACCCCATCTCGCGCGGGCTGTTGCTCGCGGCCGTGGCTTCGCCCCCCGTGGGCAAGCTGCTCTCGCGCGCGGCTTACAAGGCGGCCGAGACGGTCGACAAGGTGCGTGGGGTGCACCCCGCGTTCGAGCGCGTGGCGATCGCCGGAGCCACCCTCACCTACGGCCTCGAGTACTTCCGCGGCGTGCGTGACGAGGCAGGCTCGCTGAGCAACGCGCTCAAGGAGCTCGGCTCGCACAGCTGGAAGGCGCTGACTTCGCGGGGCTAAGCGGCTTCTTCGATTCCGACAGCGTTGGTGCGATCGACGACGAACTTCGTGGGGTCGAGCTCGCGGATCACCTTGGCCGGCACGCCGCCGACCACGGTGAACGGAGGCACGTCTTTGGTCACCACGCAGCCGGTGCCCACGATGCTGGCCCTGCCGATGCGCACGCCGGGAAGAATGACGGCGTTCATGCCGATCCACGCGTCGTCTTCGATCACCACCGGCGCCGGCACTGCCGGGAGCGCGCGGTTGTAGACATCGTGAAAGTCGGAGTCGATGACCCGCGCGTAGGGGCCGAAGCGCACGCGATTGCCGATGCGCACCGATTTCTTCACGCCGATCGACACGCCGTAGTTCAGGTGCACGCCGTCGCCGATGATCAGCTCTGCGCCCTTGCCCGTGCACAGCTCGGTCTTGGTGATGTACGAGGCGATGCGGCAGTCGTCACCGATGCTCATGTAGCCGTAGTTGATCAGGCGCGGCGTGCCGCCGACGGTGCGCACGCGGGCTCCGACGTGATCGACGTGGCGCAGGATGAAGGGGCCCAGCACCGTCGAGGCCGCATAGTCGAAGCTCTTGTCGAAGATCTCGCGCAGCGACAGGTGCCTGTCTCGCTGCAACTTGCTCCAGACGATTCGGGCGAAAGAACTCATGGCACGTCTGTACAGCAAGAAGCCCGCCGAAGCTCAGCGCTGACGGGCCTCACGAAGCGACCTCAAGACGATCAGCGCAAATTTCGGATCGTTGACGAGGTAGCGACGCCAGAGGCGCCGGGGCTCCTGGCCGAGGCGATAGAGCCACTCGAAGCCGAACTGCCGGAAGAGGGGGGGCGCGCGTTTGATGGTGCCGGCGATGAAGTCGAGGCTCGCCCCGACGCCCAGCAACACCGCGGGCTTCACGCGCTCGGCGATGCGGGCGATGAGCAGCTCCTGCTTGGGGGCGCCGAAGGCCATCAGCACCAGATCGGCCTTCGCGGCGGCCACACGTTCACCGATGGCATCGAGCTGCGCTGTGTCTTTGAGGTTCACCATGGGGGCCTCGCAGCTCACCACGTTGGTGCCCCAGCGCTGGAAGGCGACCGAGGCTGCCTTCTCTGCCACGCCCGGCCCCGCGCCGAGGAACGCCACGCGCCACTTCTTCTGACCCGCACGCTCCA
>JAYTAT010000595.1:0-8684 GCA_043737315.1 Archangium sp. | reverse complement strand
TCGTGGGTCTCGCAAAACCGGGTGCGGAGCATGTGCACCGCCGACCAGTCGACCTGCACCTGGCTCAGATCCACCGTGGCCAACGAAAGAGATTGCGCCAGCACCTGCGCGAGCTGGATTTCCGAGACCACACCTTGCTGGATCAGGGTCACGCCCAGACGCTGGCGGGTGCGTTTTTGCGCCAAGAGGCCCGATTCGAGCTGATCTTTGGTGATCGCTCCGCGCTCCAAAAGGAGCTCGCCAATTCTTTTCCGCGCCATCCCCCCCCGACTAGCACGTCGGTCACCTTGACACCCCTTTCCAGCGGGGCCTAAGGTTCGCGCGCTTTTCCGGGTTTCTGATCCGGAAGGTTTCAAAAGTTCTCCGGAGGCATAACCACAATGACGCTTGGAACGCTGATTCTGGCCGCAGAGGCCGCGAGTGATGGTGAGCAGAGCTTTTTCGGTGGTATTGCCGAAGCCTGGAACGAAGGCGGATGGCCGATGTACCCCATCGCCATCGTGTTCGTGATCGGGCTGGCGATCTCAGTCGAGCGCTTGATCGTGTTGTTCGCGACCGCGTCGATCAACAAAGACGGTTTCATCCGCGGTCTGAAGAAGCACATCTACGCGGGCGACCTCGACAAGGCGATCAACTACGTGGCCGGCCAGAAGCCGACCCCGCTGACCAACGTCATCAAGTCCGGCCTGATGAACGTTCCCAAGGGCCAGGAAGAAGTGCAGGCGGCGCTCGACGAGGCTTCGCTTCGTGAGACCCCCCGCATCGAAGCGCGCACCGGCTACCTCGCGATGCTCGGCAACGCTGCAATGCTCATCGGTCTGTTCGGCACCGTGCACGGCCTCATCGGCTCGTTCAAGGCCGTCGCGCACGCCTCGCCCGCTGACCGCGCGACCATCCTCGCCGGATCCATCGGTGAGGCCATGAACTGCACCCAGTTCGGTCTGGTCGCCTCCATCCCCCTTCTGGTGATGTTCTCGATCCTCAACGGCCGCACCCAGTCGCTCATCAACGACATCAACGAGTCGTCGGTGTCCGTCCTGAACCTGATCGTGCAGAACCGCGACAAGTTCAAGAACATGAGCGTCCCCGCCGCAGCCGAAGAGTAATTCTTCTTCTGTTGTCTCTTTGCCGGTTCGGTGAGGCGGGTCGTGAAACCCTCTTCGCCGGCTGGCTGTCTGGTCGCAAGCGCCTCACATAGTTGAGGCTGTCGCAGGAGGTCTCATGGCTGGTGGCATGGATTTGGGCACGAGTAGCAAGGGTGGCAAAAAGCCGCTCGACGCTATGATCAACCTGGTGCCTTTCATCGATCTGATGGCCGTCACGATCGTGTTCTTGATCATGACTGCCGTGTGGACGCAGCTGGGGCGCCTTCAGGTGTCGCAGTCGGGTCAGAGCACCTCGGAGCAGGAACCGCCTCCGACGCAGCTGCAGCCCATCACCCTTCTCATCACCGAGAAGGATCTGAAGCTCACCGTCGGCGGGTCGCAGCTCGATCCCCTCCCCATCACCCGTGATGAGAAGGGCCGCATCGAGATCGAGAAGCTGATGCTCAAGCTCAAAGAGCTCAAGGTTCAGCAGCCTGACCAGTCCGCGATCACGCTCTCCACGGAAGACACCGTGAAATACGAAGACCTCGTGCGTCTGATCGACTCCGTGGTTTCCACTGGTACCGACCCGCTGTTCCCCTCGGTCTCGGTCTCACCGGCCTCGGCCACCTAAGGATTTCAAGTCATGGCCATCGTTTCTCCAGGCAAGCGGTACGGCAAACGCCTCCAGCATTCCAAGATCTTCGGGCACGGGCACGCGGGTGGTCACAAGGCGACCAACGCCGACCTCAACGTGACCCCGTTGGTCGACATGTTCGTGATCCTCGTGCTCTTCCTCATCGCGAACTTCTCTGCGACGGGCGAACTGTTGGCGATGTCGAAAGACATTCAGCTGCCCGAGGCCGCGCACACCGAAGAGCTCACGCTCGCGCCGGTGGTACAGGTCAGCCAGATGGACGTCATCGTCTCGGGCCAGGTGATCGGCCGCGTGGAAGACCTCACCCGTGAGGATTACCTCAACATTCCCGCGCTCGAGGAGAACCTCCGCGAGATGAAGAAGCGCGAGGAAGATCTCCACAACCAGGCCGGTGACCAGGGTGCCTTCAAGGGCGAGGTCAACATTCAGGCTGACAAGGGCGTCACCTTCCGCATCATCAAGAAGGTCATGTTCAGCTGCGCCTCGGCTGGTTACGGCAACATCTCGTTCGCCACCATGTCGGCGAGCCCAGACAAGAAGCCCGAAACCGCGTCGCGCTGAACCCTGACAAGTTCACCAGTTGTCGCCCCGGGGAAGCGATTCCCGGGGCTTTTTTTTTGGCCGATGGCGGGCTACGCGGCTTGCGCGCATGGAAACCCTTCGGCAGTTCAAAGAGTTCATCGACCCGACACACCTGATCCAGCTCTTCGGTTACCCCGGCCTGACGTTGATCGTCTTCCTGGAGACCGGCGCGATGGTCTTCTTCCTGCCGGGCGATTCGCTGCTGTTCATGGCGGGCTTGTTCGCGGGCAACGGCGACCTGAACATCTTCTATCTCTGGCTCCTGCTGATCCCCGCGGCGGTGACCGGCGATGCCGTCAGCTACTTCATCGGCTCGAGGGTGGGTCCCACGTTGTTCAACAAGCCCGAGTCACGCTTCTTCAAGCCGCAGCACTTGAAGGCGGCTCACGATTTCTACGAGAAACACGGCGGCAAGGCGATCATCATGGCGCGCTTCATTCCCATCGTTCGCACCTTCGTGCCGGTGGTCGCGGGCATCGGCAAGATGCCCTACCGGAGCTTCGCGATGTTCAACGCGGTGGGCGGCCTGCTCTGGGTCACCTCGATGACCATCGCCGGCTACTTTCTGGGGCAGATCCCCTTCGTGAAGAAGAACCTCGAGCTGATGGTGCTCGCGATCATCTTCCTGTCCATCCTCCCGGGCATCATTGCGTGGCTGCGCGCGCGCAACGCACCCGCCGCCGCCGCCTGATCACGTGAGCGACGCCGTCGACAAAGCCCGGGCCGCGGTCAAACGGCTCAAGGTCTTCCCCCTTCCCTCGGTGGTGTTGTTGCCGGGTTCGGCCGCGCCGCTGCTCATCTTCGAGCCGCGCTATCGCGCGATGATCAAAGACGCGGTCGCCTCCGACGGCATCTTCGCCATGGCGCAGGTGCTGCCAGGCCAGGAGTCGTTGCTCCTCAACAAGCCCCAGCTCGAAGAGATGCTCTGCGTCGGGACCATCACCATGAACGAAGAGCTCGAAGACGGGCGCTTCAACCTGGTGCTGGTGGGTCTGGCGCGGGCGCGGCTCAAGAGTGAACACGCCACCTCGCACCCCTACCGAGAGGTGGAGGCCGAGCTGCTCGAAGACGAAACCGTCGAGGCAGAAGATGATCTCTCCTTGCGCCGCGCGGTGGTGGAGCTGGTGGCGCGGCTGCCCACGCGGGTCGGGCAGCGGGTGGCGCAGGTCGCTTCGCGGGTGTCCGGGGGCGCGTTGGCCGACGTGGTGGCCAGCACCTTCATGCAGGATCCGCAGCGGCGCTTCGAGGTGCTCAACGAGACCGATGTGCGCCTGCGCATGGAAATCGTCACCGAAGAGCTGCTGATGCTGGTGGGCCACTTGAAGCCGCGCAAACCCGAAGGGCTGATGAACTGAGCAGGGCTGGGAGTAGGGTCGCCGCATGCGCTTGGTGAAGCTGGGACTTGCCGCCGTCAACACCACGGTGGGCGCCTTCGGGAAGAACGTGGACCTCGCCATCACCGTGGCGAAGGAAATGGCCGCGCAGCAGGTCACCGTCGCCGTCTTTCCCGAGCAGCTGGTCGGTGGGTACCCCCAGGAAGACCTGGTGCAATGGCAGCGCTTCGTCGACCGCCAGTGGACTGAGCTCGAGCGCTACGCCGCCCAGACCGCCGCGTTGCCCCTGGTGTCGTGCCTGGGCGTGACGGTGGCGCACCAGGGCCTTCGGTACAACTGCGCGGCGGTGGTGGCGGGCGGCACCGTGCACGGGCTGGTGCCGAAGGAAAAGCTGCCGACCTACAACATCTTCTACGAAGGCCGCACGTTCGCGCGGGGCGCTGCGGGCATGAACGAGTTGCACCGCGGCGTGCCGCTGGGTGACCTGCTCTTCCAGTTCGACTTCGGCGTCCTGGGCGTCGAGGTCTGCGAAGACATCTGGAGCGCCGAAGGGCCGATTCGCCGCCGCGCGTATTCCGGTGCCGAGCTGGTCTGCAATCTGTCTGCGTCACCGTTTCGCATCGGCGTCGACGGCACCCGGCGCGAGCTGCTGGCCACCCGCGCGGGCGATCACCAGGTGACGCTCGCCTACGTGAACCAGGTGGGCGCGCAGGACGGGCTCGTCTTCGACGGCGGCGGCTTCGTGTACCAGAACGGCCGCCTCGCCTTCGCGCTGCCGCGTTTCCAAAAGACCTGGGGCGCGGCGGTGGTCGACCTCGAGCGCACCTTGCGGCTGCGCACCGAGAACACCACCTGGCGCGACGACCGGAAGCTCTGGGCGGTGGATCAGCGACCGGTGCCGACCCTTCAGGTTTCTTTCGAGACGGAGCGGGAAGCGCTCACCTTCGCGGTGCCCGCGCAGCGCAGCTTCTTCCTGCCCTCCAGCGAGCCCGTGCCCACGGCCCGCGAGCGGTACTGCGAAGACCTGCTCGACGCGCTCGCGCTGGGCATCGGTGACTATTTCGAGAAGACGCGGGGCTTCAAGTGCATCGGCATCGCGCTCTCGGGCGGGCGCGACTCGTTGCTCACCTTGTTGATCGCGCACCGCTACGCCGCGCGGGCGAAGGTGCCCATCGAGACGTTCTTCATGCCCACCCGCTACTCCTCGCAAGGCACACGAGACGCGGCGGCGTTGATCGCCAAGGAGCTGGGGGTGGGGTTCTCCATCGTCTCCATCGACGACGCTTTCGAGCGCGAGATGGCCTCCACCCAGGAGATGCTCGGCGAGGCCAGGCCGCTGACGCCCATCACCTTGCAGAACATTCAGGCGCGGCTCCGGGCGCAGCGCATGTGGAACTGGGCCAACTCGTCGGGCGGGCTCTTCCTGCAGACGGGCAACATGTCGGAGAAGGCTGTCGGCTACACCACCATCGGCGGCGACCTGATGGGCGCGCTGGCGGTGATCTCCAACCTGCCCAAGACGGTGGTGATGTACCTGCTGTCGTACCTGCTGGAGAAACACGGCTACGAGGGCATCAAGGCGGTGATCGCCCGGCCCGCGGGCCCTGAGCTGATGCACAACCAGGTGGGCGAAGACGAGCTGATGCCCTTCACCATTCTCGATGCGTGCTTCCACCTCTTCGCCGGCGAGAAGATGTCGCCTTCCGACGTGGTGACCGCGGTGCGGACGATCTTCCCCGAGCTGAGCGCCGAGGTGGCCGAGGCCCACGTGAAGAAGTTCGTCAGGCTCTTCACCCAGAGCATTTACAAGTGGGTGCAGTCGCCCATCTCGTTGCACGTCGGCACTCTGGACCTCGATCGAGAGCGGGCGCTCCAGTTGCCGGTGGTGACGCAGACCGAGTGGTGAACGTGACTTCTCAGCGGTTCAGCCTGGCCCGCCTGGTGACGGCGCTGGCTGCTTGCTCACTCGTCACCCTGGTGGCCTTCGTGTTCGCCGTGGCATTCGGTGAGCAGCCGCTCGACCTCGCGCTCGTGCGCACGCCGGGCAGCCCGGAGGAGTTGATCTTCTATTCGCTGCGCCTGCCCCGGGTGGTGCTGGCCGCGCTGGTGGGCTGTGCGCTGGCGGCGTCGGGGGCGATGTTGCAGTCGCTCTTGCGCAACCCCCTGGCAGACCCCTTCGTGCTCGGCGTCTCGGGGGGCGCGGCGCTGGGGGCCACGGTGGCGCTGGCCTTCGGGCTGTCGGCGTTCGCGTGGGTGCCGGGCCTGTCGGCGGTCTCGGCCTTCGCGTTGCTGGGCGCGCTGGGGGCCACGGTGCTGGTGCTGCTGGTGGGGCGGCTGGCGGGGGGGAACTCGCCCAACACCACGCTGCTCGCGGGCGTGATCTTCAACGCGTTCGCGCTGGCGGCGATCACCTTCATCAAGGCGCTGGTTGCCCCCGACAAGCTGGGTGAGATTCTCTTCTGGCTCGCCGGCACGCTGGGCCACGAGCCGTGGTCGACGCTCGGCTCGACCTCGGTGGTGGTGCTGCTGGCGGTCGGCGCGCTCGTCGCGCTCTCACCCCGGCTCAACCTGCTCACGCTGGGTGAGGAAGACGCGCAGAGCCTGGGGGTCGACGTGCGGCTGACCCGGCGGGTGTTGCTGGTCACCGCCTCGGTCGCGGTGGCCGCGGTCGTCTCGTTGTCGGGGCTGGTGGGCTTCGTGGGTTTGCTGGTGCCGCAGCTCGCCAGGCTGCTCTTCGGCGTCGATCAACGCATCTCGGTGCCCGCCAGCGCGCTGCTGGGCGCGGCGTTTCTCATGCTCGCTGACCTGCTCGCGCGGCTGCTCTTCCGGGTGTTCCAGACCGAGCCGCCGGTGGGGGTGATCACCGCGCTGCTGGGCGGGCCGTTGTTCCTCGCCCTGATGGCCCGCCGCCGCCGCGCCTGAGCCGTCAGATGGGTGCCGGGCAGATCTGCGTCTCGGGGAAGCTGGCCAAAGAGTCTTCGCCCGGCGCGACCTGAAACCCGTTGCAGACGCAGATCCCGCCAATGCACTCGCGCCCACCGCTGCACGGAAAACTGGGGCACACGACGCCGCCCGTGCGACAGGAGAACTCGCGGTCTTCGCAGAGCCCGGCACGGCAGCAACCGTTGGCGCACGTGGTGCTGTTGCACGGCTGGCACGCACCGGCGGCGCACCCGTTGGGGCAGTTCGAGGTCGTAGAGCCGTACGTGCAGCCGCCGCCCGAGCACGTGCCCGATGACGCGTAGATAATCAGGTTGAAGGCATCGGCGCAGGTGGTGGGCGGCGGCGAGTTGCAGCTCACCCCCGCGCACGGATCGCCCACGCACACCCCGCCCGTGCAGCCGAACTGACAGGTGGCGTCTGCCGGCGCGTAGCTGCAGGTGCCCTGGCCGTTGTTGCACGTGCCGGGCTTCACGAAGCTGCGAGCCACGTTGCCCATGCAGACGGCCGGAGGCGCGGTGTCGCAGAAGGTGTCGACCGGCGCGTAGCTGCAGTTGCCGCCGCTGCAGGTTCCACCCGCAGAGAACGTACGCACGGTGTTCGCCCCGTTGCAGGTGGGGGCCGGCGGCGCGTTGCAGACCACGCTGGTCGAAGGGTAACTGCACGAGCCACCGCTGCAGCTGCCGGGCGCGGTGTAGCTGCGCCGGGTATTCGAGTTCACGCAGTCGGGCCCGGGCGCGGCGGTGCAGCTGAGGCCGGCGCAGGGGTCGGAGTTGCAGCGGCCGTTGGCGCAACCGAAGCCGCAGGTGCTGTCGGTGGTGGTGTAGCCACATGCGCCGTTCGAGCACGCGCCCGCAGTGGTGTAGCTGCGCAGCGTCGTCGAGGCGGCGCAGAAGTTCGAAGGCGGCGTGTTGCAGGTGACGTCGTTGGGCGCGTAGGTGCAGTTGCCTGCGCTGCAGGTGCCCGAGGCAGCGAAGGTGCGCCTGACGCCAGCGCTCGCGCAGGTGGGGCCGGGCGGGGTGGTGCAGCTGACGCCCGCGCAGGGGTCACCCATGCACGCGCCGTTGGAGCACCCGTTGGCGCACGCAGCGTCGGTCTGGGTGTAGCTGCAGGCGCCCCCGCTGCAGCTGCCGGCGGCGTTGTAGGAACGCAGGGTGGTGGTGTTCACGCAGGTGGCCGCGGGCGGCGCATTACAGACGGTGTCTTGCGTGGGGTAGCCGCAGGTACCTCCGCCGCAGGTGCCGGGGCTGCCCGAGGTGCGCCGCGTGGTGACGTTCACGCAGGTCGCAGCCGGCGGCGTGGTGCAGGTGACGCCGGTGCAGGGGTCGGCGTTGCACGTGCCGCCAGCACAGCCGCTGGCGCAGACGGTGTCGGTGGGCGCATAGCTGCAGGCCCCGCCTGAGCAGGTGCCAGACGCGGCGAAGGTGCGCCGGCTGCTGCCCACACACATTGCCGCGGGCGCGCTGCTGCAGGTGCTGTCGGTTGGGGCGTACGCGCAGGTGCCCGACGAGCAGGTGCCGGTGGCCGAATAGGTACGGCGCTGAGTGCCCTGGCACGTGGGCCCTGGGGGCGTAATGCAGCTGATGCCGGTGCAGGGGTCGGCCACGCAGCTTCCATTCACGCAGCCAAACGGACAACTGGTGTCGGCCGCCGTGTAGTTGCAGCTGCCCAACGCACAGGCGCCGGCGCTCGAGTAGGTGCGCCGGGTGCTGCCGTTCATGCAGATGGCGCCGGGCGGCGTGGCGCAGTCGACGCCCGTGCAGGGGTTGCCCAGGCACTGGCCCGCGTTGCAGCCGCTGGCGCAGGTGGTGTCTTGCGGTGCGTAGGTGCAGCTGCCGAGGCTGCACGCGCCCGGCGAGACGTAGCTGCGGCGAACGGTGCCCATGCAGGTCGCGACCGGCGGCGCGCTGCAGGTGACCGACGCGCAGGGGTCGCCGGTGCACAGGCCCGAAGCGGCCTCGCAGCTGAACTGACAGGTGGTCTGAGTCTGCGCGTAGGTGCAGCTACCCAGGCTGCAGGTGCCCCGGCTGGCGTAGCTCATCTGCGTCTTGCCGTTGCAGCGTGAAGCGGGCGGCTGTTCGCACG
>JAYTAT010000594.1:0-3536 GCA_043737315.1 Archangium sp. | reverse complement strand
GCTTACTGACCGGGGTTGAGCGGCGGAACCTTGCCGTCGGGGCCGGGGCGATTGACGCGATCCTTCAGCTCTTTGCCGGCGCGGAACAAGAGGCCGCGCTTGGCGCGCACCGCGATGGGCTCACCAGTCTTGGGGTTGCGGCCCTGGTAGGCGCCGTAGTGCTTCACGTGAAAAGCACCGAGGCCGCGGATCTCGATGTTTTCTCCAGCGACGAGGGCATCCTTCATCGCGCCGAAGATCATCTCGACGGTCGCCTCCGCCTGCTTCTGCGTGACGCCCTTCTTCGCAACCAGGATGTTGACGAGATCGGACTTGAGCACCTGCGTTCCCCCTGAGGTCACTGTGGACCAACGGTCCAGAATCACTGTGGATTTAGTAGTCATGGTAGCTCCATACGAGTCAACCCTGCAAGAAACCTACGGTTTTTCGACCTTGTCAGCAGGGGTTTGAACCAGGTCGCGCCACGAAATTCCTTTGAGTTTCTCAATGGTTCCCTCATCAGCAGTGGAAAAGAGGCGGGCCACACTTTCAAAGTGCCCGGTGCTCGAAGGGCGGTCTCGTTTGACCACCCGAGCCGTACCTCCCACGGCGGCAGAGATGTCGGCGAGGGTGAGCGTAGCGACGTCGCGCGCCGGATGAAGCGAGCCTTTCTCCATTCGAATGAGCCCACCCAGAATGAGAACGTGAATGATCTCGCCCACTCGCTGCTGCGGCAGGCGAAGTTGAATGGCGAGGCTGCGCGCGGTGGGTGGCTTGAGCCCGTCGAGGCAAGCGCGGGCGACCTCTTCCGCGATACGAGAGCCGATCAGCTCATGGCTTCTCGGGTGCTCCAACATTTCGTGGAACTCGTCATGCAGGTCGGCGTGCTCCACCGCGTACGCGAGCCGCGCACCTGAGAGCACGATGTACCAACCCACGTAGATCCACATGAGGAACAGCGGCGCGATGCCCAACGAGCCGTAGACCTTGTTGGCGCTGAAGAAGAGGCTGGCGATGCCGCCGTACGCGTGGCGGGCGAGTTCCCATGCCACGCCTGCAGCAGCCCCGCCGGCGAGCGCCGACTTCCAGGGCACCGGGGCGTGAGGGGCCAGCTTGTAGAGCAGCGTGAACACGGTCATTCCCGAGAAGACCGCGCCCAGGAAATACAGCTGGGCCGAGAAGGGAAACTCGAGCCAGCCAATCAACTGCTTGGCGCCCTGTGTGCCCAGCAACGAGAGCGCAATCAGCAGCGGGCCGAAGATGAGCACGCCGGTGTAGAGCCCGATGCTCACGAGGATCGGCCGGTGTCTGCGCACCTTCCAGATGTCGTTGAGCGAGGCGTCGAGGTGCCGCAGCATCAGGCCCGCAGAGATCATCACCACCAGGAACGACAGGCCTCCGGCGGTGCGTGAGTTCGCCGCCGAGAGAAACGTGCGAATCGTCTGCTCCGACTGCGCGCGCCCACCCGGCGAAAGAATGTCTTCGAAGAACTTGAGCACCAGCGGGTCGATGCGCTTGGCGTTGAAGGCGTGCAGCAGCGAGAAGATCACCGCCACCATCGGCACCAACGAGGTGATGGTGATGAAGGTGAGGTTACCGGCGCGCAACGCGAGCGCTTCACCCCGGTAGCTGAGCACCACCGAGACGAGCAGGCGCCACAAGCTCCCCGCGCGTTTGCCCCAGTTCGAGATCCGCTTGATGGGCGGGGGGCTGGGAGCGGGCTCTTCCATCGGCTGCGTCAGCGTCGAACCAGAATGCGTTCGACCAGCTCGCGCGAGTACTGCGTGAGTTCGACGAAGACCACGCCCATGCCCGAGGTCTGGCCCGGGGTGCCAGGCTCGACGCGGCGCACCACCTCGCCCACGCCTTCGATGGTCTCGAGATCCTGAAAGATGACCGTGAAGCGCAGGTTGACCTGGGTCCCGATGGGCAGCGGATCGTCTGACTTGATGAAGACGCCGCTGCGGCTCAGGTTGATGACGTACTCGTTGATGAACTGCTCCACCGACGAGAACTCGTGGTTGATCGTGCGCCTGACATCGATGCGTCGGTCAACCGTTCCAGTCATCTGAAGTTCACTCCTGGGGGGTGCCGTTGTTGGCCGGAGGCGCCGAAGGGCCGCCGTCAGGGGGGGAAGGCCGGGGAGGACGGTTCTGCTGGTTTTGCTGACCTCCGCCGCCACCACCGCCACGACCGGCGCGATCCCGGCCGCCCCGATCTCGATTGCGACCGCCCCGTTCACCGCCGCCCCGTTCACCGCCGCCGCGTTCGCCACCACCACCCGCGCGTTCACGCTCTGGCCCTCGTCCACCACCAGCGGCGGCGCCACCACCGCCCGCTTCAGTCGCCCCGCGCTCGCGATCGAACTTCGCCTCGCTGCTGCCCGGCTTGCGGTTGCTGGTGTACGTCGACGGGTCGTGCTCGACCGTGGTCGCGGCGATCTTGATCTCAACACCCGAGATGGGCCGCGCGTAGATGTCGTACTGCTCACGGTGGAAGTCGGTGCGCGCCTTGATCTGGATCGACTTGTTGAAACGATCCATCAAGTGCCGCAGCTCGTCGCGCTCATCGTTCTGCAGCACGTTGGCGACCTCGGTCTGCGCCTGCACCACGATGGTGGGGTCCTTGTAGGCACCGGCCGAGCGGCGCAGCTCGCGGAAGATCTCGTATGCCACCGTGGTGGCCGTCTTCACGTAGCCCTGGCCTGCGCAGTAGCCGCAGTTCTCGTGCAGCACGCGGCCGATCGATTCGCGCACGCGCTTGCGGGTCATCTCGACCAGGCCCAGCTCGCTGATGCGCAGCACGTTGGTCTTGGCCTTGTCGCGGCCGAGCGCCTCGTGGAGCGACTTGAAGACCTTGTCGCGGTTGGCCTGCTTCTCCATGTCGATGAAGTCGCAGATGATGATGCCGCCGATGTTGCGGAGCCGGAGCTGGTAGACGATCTCCTTCGCCGCCTCGGTGTTGATCTTCACGATCGTGTCTTCGAGGTTCTTCTTGCCGACGTAGCGGCCTGAGTTCACGTCGATGGCCGTGAGTGCTTCCGCCTGATCGATGATCAGGTAGCCGCCGCTGCGCAGCCAGACCTTGCGCGCGGTGGCGCGTTTGATCTCTTCCTCGATGCCGTAGGCGTCGAAGATGGGCTCTTCACCGTCGTGCAGCACCACCCGTTCTTTGAGCGCGGGATCCTGCGCCTCGACGAAACGCTGCACGCGCTCGAACTCCTCGCGGTCATCGATGATCAGCTTCTCGATGTCCTGCGCGAAGAGGTCGCGGGTGGCGCGCAGAATCAGATCCAGGTCGGGGTGCATCAGCCCCGCGCGGTGAACCTTCTCGTTCTTCTTGACGGTCTCGTTCCACACCTCGATGAGGAAGCGGATGTCGGCCTCGAGCTTCTCTTGAGGCACGTTCTCCGCGACGGTGCGAACGATGAAGCCGGTTCCGGGCGGGCGCAGGCGATCGACCGTGTCACGCAGGCGGCGGCGCTCTTTCTCGTTGCCGATGCGGCGGCTGATGCCGACGTGATCGACGGTCGGCATGAAGACGAGGTGCCGGCCGGG
>JAYTAT010000593.1:0-3537 GCA_043737315.1 Archangium sp. | reverse complement strand
CAGTTTTGCAGCGGGCTGGGTCGGCGCGACCGGCGGGGCGCGTACGGGCGCCGAGGGTTTGGGCAACGCGGCAAGCACGGCCTTGCGTTCAGCCGGGCGCACCTTCTCGCTGCTGGGGCGCGGCGCCGAGGCGGGCTGCACGTATTCCACGGGCTCGGGCTTGCGGGTGACCACGCCTTCGTTCGAGCTGCGGCGCGGGGGCAACACGCCACCGGGGAACGAGATGCGCGGCGGGGGCGGCGGGGCGGAGGCGCGGGGCTCGACGAAGTCGCCGCTGGGCGTGTTCGAGATCTCCTTGGCGAAGTTCTTGTAACCGCTGATGTCCATCACCCGGGTGGAGTGATGGTCGTCTTCGAGGGCCACGCTGGGCGTGCTGGCTTCACCAGGCTTGCCGTGTTCGGAGCGCGCAAAACGGGAGTAGGCCAGCGGGTCGAGTATCGAGGTGTGCGGACCCTCTTCGTCACCCAGCGCCACCACGTCGGCGTCAGGCATCGCGGGCTCGTCGATGACCTCGATCATCGGCCGGCGCGTTTCCTTCTTCTTGGGCTTATCCAGCAGCAGCGGCTCTTCCACGATGCCCTTGGCCAGCCGCTCGAGCACATCGGCGCTCAACGACTCCGCTTCGTCTTTCGATTTGCGCTCAGAGAGCGATGCCGGGGGAGGCCGGGGCCGGGTGGGGTCGAGCTGGTAGAGCAGGCGCTGGTAGCGGGGTTCGGCTTTCTGGCCGTAGAGCGTCTGCTGCCAGTCGCGCACCCGGCACTCGAGGGCGACCCACAGCTCGAGCTTGCGCCCCAGCAGGAAGCCCACGTCTTTGAGCTGGGGCTGCTGAAGGGGGTACGCGCAGGCCAGGTGCAACGAGGTGCCGTCGACCGACAGCGGCACCACGTTGAGCTGCCTTGCCATCTTGAAGGGCATCAACGGGCCCGCTTCGGCGTTCGGCTCGAAGTCGGCCAGGTTGACCAGGCGCACGCCGCTCACGTCAGAGATCGCCTGCAGCATGCCGGCTTCCGACACGGCGCCCATCTCGAGCAAGACGCTGTCGAGCGTACCGCCCTCGCGCGCGAGCCGACGAAGCGCCTCGTCCACGACACGCGCAGGGAGCAGACCCCGGGCAATCAGGTGTTGTGCGAGGCGCTGAGGCATTCGATCAGGCGTCCTGGAGCTTCACCACGAACGTACGCGTCAGCTTGTCATGGAGCGTCTGTCCGTGGCGGTCAAACAACGCCAGCCAGAATCCCGAGAGGAAGAGACCGAACGAGACCAGTGACAACACCGCCCTGACCAGCGCACGGGCGGGGCCGGGGGCCTGACCGGTGCTGTCGACCAGGTGGATGCCCATGAGGCGGCGGCCGGGGGTGCGGCCGCTCCACAAGACGGCGAAGAGCATGGTGTAGACGAAGGCCAGCACCGCCGCGAGCCCGAGGCCTGGCACGGCGATGGAGATGAGCTGTTGCAGCGGCGTGAGCGTCTTGGGCGCGATCACCGCCATGGCGATGCTCAACAGGCTCAGCACGAGCACCCCGACGAAGAGCAGGTCGGTGAGGTACGCGCCGGTGCGCCGCCAGAGCGTGGCCGGTTCAGCGGTGATGACCGGACCTTCGCCGGGGAGCAGCGGCTCTTTGAAGACGGGCGCGGGCGGCCGCTGCGGCCTGGGCGGGCCGGGTTGCGTCGCCACGGGCGTGTACGCGCGAGCGGGCGGCCGGTGGGGCGTCAACCCTTCGGGAACCAGTGCGCCCTGCTGCGGCATCGACTGCTGGCGCGGCTGCAACCCCGGGGGCACCCGCTTCTCCACGGTCTGCGCCGGCGCGTCGTGACCGACCGGAGCGCGGGGCGTGGGCTGCGCCTGCAGCTCGTCGAAGGTCGGCACACGGCGCCTTCGATCAAGCGAGAGATCCTTCTGCAGAAGGTCTGGATTGCCAGTCAGGGGTGCGTCGAGCTTCTTGGGGTCGCTGCTCACGGCTCAGATGAGACGACGAGAGTGACGCTTGATCAAGAAACCTACACCATCTTACCTATCCAGCACTGGAGACGGTCAACCCAGCTCGCCCTCCAAATGCCGCATCACGGCGAGCGCGGCCAGAGCCGCCGTCTCGGTTCGCAACACAAGTCGCCCGAGCGTCACGGGGATCGCGCCCTGCTTGACCAACGCCGCGACCTCTTCGCGAGTCAGCCCGCCCTCGGGGCCAATCACCAAAGCCAGCGGCCGATTGCCCACCGAAGCGACCGCGGTCGACAGCGGCAACGCGCGCTCTTCTTCATCCAACACGAGCACCGCGGGATCGCCCGGCAACGCACTGACCGCCGCCAACAAAGGCTTCGGCGCGAACACCACCGGTACGCTCGCTCGCCCGCACTGCCGGGCTGCTTCCTCGACGATCCGCTGCCACCTGGAAAGTTTGGCCTCTTCTTTCCCCTCCAGCTTCACCACGCTGCGAGCACACGCTGCGGGAGCAAACGCGCTGGCCCCCAGCTCGGTGCCCTTCTGCAGCACCAGCTCGAGCTTCTCGGCCTTGGGCAGCCCCTGCACGATGGTGATCGATCTCGGCCGCGGCGCTTCTCTCTTTTCCCCCAGCAGCAGCACGCCGCCCAGTTCACCCACGCTCACGACCTTCGCGTCGAACGCGAGCCCATCACCATCGAACACCTCGAGCACATCGCCTGCCCTGACCCGCAAGACGTGGAGCAGATAATGAAGGCGCGGCCCGCTGACGCTGACCTCTCCTTCCTGCGCACCCGGCACGAGCAGCCGAATCACGCGGTCAGCTCGATCCGGATCCACTCGCCGATGATCTCATTGCCCGCGTGCTTGAGGCCCTGCGCCACGTACGCGGCGGTGACCTCTTCAGCCTGCGGCACCAGCACGCCCGCGAGCACCAGGCGCTGCTTCACTTTCGGCGCGATGAGCGGCGCGAGCTCGACCAGCGTGTTGGCCAGAATGTTGGCGAGCACGAGATCGAACGCGCCCTCGATGTCCCGCAGCGTCCTGGTGGAAAGCTCGACGCCTTCGATGCCGTTCTCCTGAGCGCATTCCTTCGCGAGCTCGACGGAGGTCACGTCGTTGTCCACCCCGACACACCGCCCCGCACCGAGCTTCCTGGCCGCGAACGCGAGCACGCCGGTGCCCGTGCCGACGTCGAGCACGCTGGCGCCTTCATGCGTGGCCATGAACGTGTCGACTGCCTTCAAGCAGAGCGCGGTGGTGGGGTGATCGCCGGTACCGAAGGCCATCTTCGGCTCGATGAACAGGCACACCTTGTCTTTCGGCGCGGTGGCCTTCTCCCAGGGCGGGCCGACCCAGAGCCGCCCGATGGTGACGCTCTTGATCTGGCTGCGCCACTCGGTGCTCCAGTCGCGCTCGATCACGTCTTCCAGCTCGAAGCGGGAGCCCGCCACCTTCTCGGTGAGCTCCTCCTGCGCGTTGGCGGCGTCTTGCCTGTCTTCGAAGTACGCGATGAGGATCGCCTCGCCCGCACCCGGCGCACGCACGGTGGCCACCGTCTTGTTCAGAGAATCGCGCACCTCGAGCCCGGCGGCTCC
>JAYTAT010000592.1:0-3543 GCA_043737315.1 Archangium sp. | reverse complement strand
CGTCGGCCAGCCGCTGCATCAGGTCTTCGTTGAAGTCAGAACCCACACCCAGCGAGGTGACCGAGATGCCCGCGTCACGAATGCGGCGCACCACGTTGATGAGGCCCTGCGAGCTGGTGATGCCCACCGTCGGCTGGCCGTCAGAGAGCAGCAGCAGGCGGTTGACCCGGAAATCCGACTTCGCGCGCTCGATGTGCTTCTGGCCGACGGCGAGCCCGTCACCGATGTTGGTGCCACCTTCGTCGACGATGTTGGCGATGTAGCGGCGCAGCTTGACCTTGTTCTCCGCGGTGGCGAAGAGGCCGGCCAGCGCGCTGACGTCGGTGCCGTAGTGCACCACCGAGATGCGGTCGTCATCGTTGAGCAGCTCCACCAGGCGCTGTGCCGCGGCGCGGGCGTTCTGAATCTTCGCACCCGACATCGAGCCGGAACGATCGATCACCAGCGCCAGGTTCACCGGAGCGCGCCTGGCACCGGGCACGTCGACCGCGCTCACCTCGAGGGTCGCGAAGACATCGCTGGTGCCCGGCACCAGGTAGGGGTGCGAGAGGCGGCCGCTCAACGAGAGCGAGCCCGGGCTGGTGACCGGCAACAACACCGGCACCAGAACGGGTTCAGTCGCGGGTGGGGGCGCAGTGACGATGGGCGCGGGCGGGCTCACCGTCTGGCCCGTGAGGCGGGGCAGGCCGATGACGACGGCCAGGAGGAGAAGAACAGCCGCTGCAGCAAGGTAGACGCTGGTCCGGTTCATGGAGGTCTTCAAACGGCCGGCGCCAGAAACGGATCTGAGCGGTGGTGCATTCGTCGAAAACCACCAAGAATCGCGCAGTTCGCCCCCCGGGAACCGAAAGAAGGCCGAAGTGACCGAACGTGAAGACCTGGGCAAGACGCTTCCGCGCACGGGCTCGAACCCCGTGCTCGAGCGGGGCGACACCAAACGTCACGTTCTCCCCACCCAGAGTGAAGGCCGCTACACGCTGCCCGAGGGCCAGGTGGATCCCGAGCTCGGCCGCGGCGGCATGGGGCGGGTGATCACCCTGGTCGACACCCACCTTCGGCGCGAGGTGGCGGTCAAAGAGCTGCTGCTGGAGCACACCGCTGAACGCAGCTCGACGGGCCCGCTGCTCGAAAATCTTTTCGTTCGGGAAGCCCGGGTGCTGGCTCTGCTGGAGCACCCTGGCGTCGTTCCGGTGTACGAGCTGGGCCGGCGGGCCGACGGTACGCCGTACTACTCGATGCAGCGCATTCGGGGCCGGTCGCTGGCCGCCGAGCTCGAAGCCTGCGCCAACCTGGACGAGCGCCTCGCGCTGCTCTCTCACTTCATCGACGTGGTGCAGACGGTCGGCTTTGCGCACAGCAAAGGCGTGGTGCATCGCGATCTCAAACCCGAGAACGTGATGGTCAGCCGTTTCGGTGAGACGCAGGTGATCGACTGGGGGCTCGCGCTGGTCGGCAACGAGCCCATCGAAGGCGGCTTCATCGCGGGCACGCCTTCGTACATGGCGCCGGAGCAAGCGGCCGGGGTGTCGGTCGACGCGCGCAGCGATGTCTGGGCGCTCGGCGTGATGCTGTACGAATTGCTTTCAGGTCAGCTGCCATTTGCAGGCGCAGGACCGACGCAGATCATCGACGCGGTTCGCACCAGCCCGATTCCGCGGGTCAAGGAGCGCGAGCCTCAGGCACCACCTGCGCTGCTGGCGGTGGTGGACAAGGCGCTCGAGCGAGATCCCTCGCGGCGGTATCCCGATGCCGGCGCGATGGCCGATGCGTTGGAGGCGGCGCAACGGGCGCGTGCTCCAAGGCCCGTGGCGCTGCTCATCGCGGCCGCGAGTCTGGGCGTGCTCGCGCTGATCTTCGGCGCCTGGGCGCTCACCTCTTCACTTCGGGTCGACGAAGCCCGGCGTGATGCTCGCATCGCCGTCGATGATGCCCAGCGCGCGTCTGCTGAAGCGCAGGCCACCGCGGCGCTCGCGGCACTTCGTGATCGCGACACGTTGTCGGCGAAGAAGACCGCTGAGTCCGTCTCACTGCATCCACTCGCGCGCGGCGTGCTGTGGCTCGCCGAAGAACGAGGCGTGCCCGAGTCGTTGTGGAACGTGAAGATTCCAGCGGGCTGTTCTTCGCTTGCCGCGGCCGGCACCACCGTCGCCTGCGCCACGCTCAACGGCCTGCTCCTGTTCGGAGCCGATGGTGCAGCGCAAGGTGAACTCTCCACCGGCCCGCAGGGCTGGCAACACGCGGTGCTCGCGCTCAACGACAACGAGCTCGTCTCGGGTGGAGATGATCGGCTGCTTCATTATTGGGACGTGAACGCCAAGAAGGAGCTGCGCCACGTCGAAGGGTTCTCGGCGAACATCCGTGCGCTGGGCTTCGATGGCACTGACGTGCTGGTCGGCCTGGGTGACGGCGAGGTGATGCGGGTCGCGCCTGATGGAACGATCGGCTCCGTCACCAAACATCCACGCCGGGTGTCGGCGGTGGCGGGAACACCCGGCCAGGTCGCTTCGGTGTCGGAAGGATTGCTTCGCGTCTCGGGCAACGTGCCGATGGAGCTCGACCGTCATGTCGGCGCGGTGGCCGCCCTTTCTTCGACCGATCTGGTGCTGGGTGTGGAGCGCTCGGTGCTGGTGGTGCACGACGGCCAGGCGAGCCGCGTCTCGTCGGGTCATCGCGATGACGTGACGGCGTTGGCGGTGGTGCCTGCTGACGACGTAAACCCTGCTCGGCTGGTGAGCGGGAGTGCTGATGGCACGGTGCGCTGGTGGTTCTCCGACGGCACGCTCGAAGGAATGCTCTCGGGGTTTGCCCCCGGCGTGCAGGCGCTCGTGGCGACCCCCGATGGCCGGCTGATCGTGGCCACCACCCAACGCAGACTCGAAGCGTGGCGCTTGCCTGCGCGCACCCGGCCAGCAGATGCGCTCGGCGTTCCTTCAGCGCACGCGTGGTGGCCGAACGATGGGCTCGTCTCGGGCTATCGCGATGGTCATCTGCGCCGGCTCGATCCCGAAACCGGAGAGGTCAGAGAGCTCGAAGCGCGTCACACCGGCCCGGTGCGCGGGGTGGCGCGGGTGTTCGGGCCCAGGTCAGCCGACAGCGTGCGCTTCATTTCGGTGGGCGACGATGGCCAGGTGCTCGCCCAACATTGGAACGGGTCGGTCGAGCCGCTCGACACCCTCGTGGGCGCGCGCGTCGTCGCGGTCGCCACCTCACGTGTCGGCGAGCTCGCGGCCTGGGCAGCCGATGACGGAACGCGCGTGCTGTGGAGCCTCGCCTTCAACAAGGAAATCTTCCGCGCGAAAGACACCCTGGTGCGCTCGTTGATGTTCTCCAACGACGGCAAGACGCTCGCGGTCGGGCGGGAGGACAAACACGTCGAGCTGCTCGACGCGGCGACGGGGAAAGAAATCCGCGTGCTCGACCCCATCGACAGCGCAGTCACCGCGCTCGCGTTCTCCCCTGACGGCGCCTTCCTCGTGGCCGGCTCAGCCGATGGCCGCGTCACCTTGTGGGATTTGGGGGCCGCCCGCGTGCTGCGAACGTGGA
>JAYTAT010000591.1:0-3545 GCA_043737315.1 Archangium sp. | reverse complement strand
CAACGCGATGAAGGCCGTCGACGAGATGCTCGCGGCCGGTCGTCGTGTTTCGGTCGGCGTGACCTGGGGTGACAGCGCGCATAAAATTCTGGTCACCGGGCACGACGCCAACAACGTCGACTACATCAACCCGTGGGGCACGCAGGAGCGCATGTCGCTTGCAGACTTTCGCACCCGCCTTATCGATCTGAACTTCGACCGCACCGTGGTGAGCGCGCAGACCCAGGCCGAGTTGGCGATCAACGTGCCGTAAAGCCGCCAGCGGGTCTCAGCGCGCGACCTGCCTCGCCAGAAAGTCTCCCAGCTTCAAGAGCGCGTCGGGCCCGATGGTGTGCCCTCCGTCGAACGGAACGAACTCGTGTTCCATGCCGGACTCGAGGAAGAGCTCCTTGAGCCACTGCGCCGCCACGTACGGAAGAATGGGATCCTGCCGCCCGTGTGACTGGAAGACGGGCAGACCCGCGCGCGCTTTCGCCTTCACCTTCCACACGTCTTCGGTCAGCAGCGTGCCCGACAGCACACACAGCGCGCCGGGCGCCTCTTCAAGCCGCAGCGCGACGTCGGTGGTGATCATCGCGCCCTGGCTGAACCCCCCGAGGATGATCTTCTTCATCGGCAGGCCGGTGTGCGCCGCGACGTCTTGCACCAGCGCGAGCATCGCCTTGCGCGCCGCGGGCATTCCTTCCGGCTCCTGGCGGCGAAACTCACGCTGCGCAGCCGGGTCGCGGTGCAGCTTCTGGACTGCGGCCATATCGATGAGCCACCACGCGCGCGCATCGCCAAAGCCCATCTCGAGTGGCACGGGCGCCGCGGGAAAATAGAAACGCACGTCACGCAGCGCCGGCACCGCGCTGACCAGCTCAGGGGCGAGCCCCACCAAATCGTCACCGGGCGCTCCGAACCCGTGACAGAGGATGACCGCGGCCGAGGGGGTGGTTTGCGTGGCCTGAAACACTTCGACTGACAGGCCAGCGATTTCGGTGTGCATGCCCCCGCCGTACACAGCGGTGAGCGCTGCGACAAGAGCTTGACCCCGAGGGCGCGCTGTATTCCCGTGCGACGGTGGCATTCACCCTTCGAGTCAGTCAGGCCGGCACCGAATCGGAAGAGTTCTTCTTCGAAAGCGGTGAAGCCCGTCTAGGTCGCACCGCAGACAACGACGTCATCATCAAGGACCCGTCTTCTTCGCGCAGTCACGCGCGCGTCTACGAAGAGGGCGGCGCCCACTTCGTGGAAGACATGAAGAGCGCCAACGGCACCAAGCTCAACGCCAGGCCGGTCAAGGCGGCGATGCGGCTGAAGAACCGAGACCGCATCGCGATCGGCGACGTGACGCTCGAGTTCATCGCGCCCGAGGCCAACGACACCGTGATGGGTACGCCGTCTTCGACGATCGACGACGCGGCCGCAGAAGAGCCGGCCGAAGATCCCAACGCCACCATGCTCAGGCCGCCGCGTGAGCCCGTGGCGATCGTGAAGAAGCCGCCCGCCCGCAGGGCCGCGCCGGTCGAAGAAGAGCCCGCTGCCGAAGAGCCCGAGCCCGAGGGTGACCTCTTTTCTGACTCGACGGCCAACTTCGTGGTGCCTTCTCCGAAGTCGCTGCAGAGACGTGGCTCATCAGCCCCCGTGCGAGCAGGCCGGGGTGCGCCGGGTGACGAGCCGGTCGCCATCTCGGCCGCCGAAAGGGCGCGCGCTCGCCGCGAGCTGGGCAAGTCGAGCACCGGCCGGGTGATGCTGCTCTGGTCTGACCTGCCGCTGCCCGGGAAGATCGCCGTCGGCGTGTTCGGCGGCGGGGCAATCATCGCGGCGTTGGTGCTCGCGGTGATGGCGATCATGCCCAAGAGGGTCGAGCGGAAGATCGAGACGATCACGCTCTCGCCCAATGGACAGGCGGTTCCAGAGTCATACGGCCTGGGTGACGACGTCGACTTCGAACAGCCCGACATGAAGTCGTTCGACTTCAGCTTCGCGTCGCCCACCGCGATCGTCGGCGTGCTGCACTATCAGGCGCGCGATTGCTCGAAGGAGGAGGTCTCGATCGCGCTCAACAGCGTGCAGCTCAGCTTCGTTCCGCCCGACACGGTGGAAGTGGCGCAGCGCCAACTCGAGATCGTGCTCCCGTCGAACCAGCTCAAGATCGACGATCCGAACGAGATCGTTTTCGACAACATCCAGAACCCGCCCGGTGAAGACACCTGGCGCATCTGGAACGTCTGGGTCGAGGTGATCCCCATTCCCCAGATGAGCGCGGAAGAAGCGGGGCGGCGGGCCAAGGAAGATCTCGAGCGCGCCGCGCGCATGTACGACCTGCGCACCGTCGGCGCGATGAACCTGTTCCGTTCGTGGAAGCAGTACCGCGACGCCTGGCTGCTGCTCGAGGCGACGCCGGATCGCCCGCCTGAGCTGTTGGAAATCGCCCGGGCCCGCATGCGCGAGATCCGCCCGGAGCTCGACCGCAAGTGCTCCGGGATGCTGGTCGATTACCAAAAGGAGATGAACCAGAGGTACCCCAACGTGAAGGTAGCGCGTGAGGTGCTCCAGAACATTCCCTCGCACTTCGAGAAGGAGCACCCCTGCTTCGGCATGAGCCGCGGCCTGCTTCGCAGCCTCGAGGATCTCGCCGGCGCTGAATGAAGAGTGAGGCCGTGCTCGTTCGCGGCTATACCCGCGCGCCATGGAAACGGCTTCTCCCCGACAGCGCTCCCCCTGGCTCTACGCTCTGCTCGGCTGCGGGGGCCTCGCCGGCCTGATTTGTCTGGGCGGCATGATCTTCGTCGGCCTGGGTGTGAAGGCATTGAAGAACGTCGGCTCGGGCGTCACCGACCCGGCTGAGCGCCAGAAGAACGCGCTCGAGCAACTGGGTGCACTGCCCGAGGGCTACTCGGTGGTGGCGAGCCTCAACATGTACTTCGCGCAGACCACCATCCTCACCGACCGCGAGATGTTGGCCGACGGCGGCTTCGTGCTCGGTGACGGCCACACGTTCGCGTACTTCCGCATCATGGCGAACGAGAACAACAAGAAAGGGAAAGACTTTCTTCTGGGCAAAGAGACCGACCCGCGCTTCCTGGCCCAGAACGGCATCAACATCGAAACGAAGGACATCGTGAAGCGCGGTCAGCTCACCATCGATGGCCGTAAGTTCGCGTACGTCGCTTCACGCGGCCGCCTCGACACGAATGGTGGCGCGCCCGAAGCGGGGCTCAACAACGCGATCCTCTTCGAGTGCCCCGGTGATCAGCTGCAGGTCGGCGTGTGGAGTCAGCTCGACCCCGCCCCCGAAAAGTCTGCCGAGGAGCTCGATCTCGCGGGTACCGTTGCCGACGAGGCGCAGCTGGTGAAGTTCCTCAAG
Organism: Archangium sp.; assembly: GCA_043737315.1. Taxonomy (GTDB): domain Bacteria; phylum Myxococcota; class Myxococcia; order Myxococcales; family Myxococcaceae; genus Archangium_A. The sequence goes on along the minus strand of JAYTAT010000591.1, from coordinate 193 downwards.
CCGATGCACCCCTGCGGCAAGTAAGGAAAATCCATGCTCCAACTCGTCGTCGTTGCGTGTCTCGCCCTGAGTGATGGCGGGGCTGGTGACGATCTCGCCGCTGATCCGTACGCGGAGCCGGCCCTGGCCGATGCCGGGGTCGCGGGCTCTGATGTGCCGATCGCCACGCCACTGCCTTTGCCTGCTCAGGCAG
>JAYTAT010000590.1:0-8725 GCA_043737315.1 Archangium sp. | reverse complement strand
GACATATTACCGAGTTAATACGTAATGGACGACATGATGAGACCGCCCTAATGATCACCCATGGAAAAAGAGAAAGAGCAGGCCCTTCACGATCTCGGCGACCTCGGCTTCAAGGGGCGAGATGTCTACCTCGCGGAGTTGGCGCCAGTCGTCGAGATGGCGTGGGCGGACGGCGTGATTGCCCCCAACGAGCGAGCGGTCCTCGAGGCCTACTGCGAGTCGCTCACGGAACGGCTCAACCGCCAGGCGGGGATGCAGTTCTTTCGCTTGACCCGAACCCTGCTCGTGCTGGAGCGGTTGACGCGACGACGGCTGTCACCGGTTCAGCGATTGGTCGCGCTCAAAGCACTCAAGGCCTGGTCGGGTAACGGCTTGAGCGGTGAAGAGATGCGAAGCGGAATGCTCGAGTGGGCAGGAGCGGTCGCCGCGGTCGATGGCAGCCCCGTGTGGGACACCCGCGAGCTGTTCTGGCTCCAGACCATGAAAAGGAACTTTGGAGATGGATCTTAATCAAGGCCCTTCGCTTTCTGGGGCCCGCCCATTGCCATGACGCGCGACGATACGTCGACAAGACGACCGGTCGCGTCGAGATTACATCGCTGGCCGACATGAGGCGCTACGAATACTCAGCAGGCACGCGTCACGCTGACGCCGCAGCGAGGAGTTTCAGGTTGAAGACAGAAGTTCGGTTTCGCGATCTCGAGGCATCCACTTTGGGGCGAGCTCGGGCAGATCTCCCGTGGGGGCAGAGCTCATGACCCGAGTCGATGCCGCTGCGCTCGTTTCGTGGGCAGTCGATGCTCTGGCCAGGGCCGTCGACCTCGAGGTGGATCCAGCAAAAATCGGTCGGGTTTCCCGGGAACTGCTGGGGAGCCGCGACGAGGTGCCTGAGGCGCTGCTGAGCGGTACCATCATCGCGACCGCTGCAGCCATGAAGCTCGAGGTGCGCGAGGTGCCGGTCGACGAGACCGCCCTCACCACGAGGCCGCTCCCGTTGCTCACCTGCGCGGGCGGGGGGGCGGCTGTGACCAAACGCGAGGGCACGCAGCTCCTGGTCTCCAGGCCCGGGCATGAGGCCTCGTGGATGAGTCTTGAAGAGCTCATCGTGGCGACGGGCGACGCACCCGTCTGGTTCAGCGCGACCCCGGCAGCGCCCCTCCAGGACCTCGCCGCGCACGGCGATGATCATCCCTCGCCCCTCCGGCGCCTCTGGGCCCTGATGAACCTCGAGCGCGATGACCTTCAGGTCATCTTCATCTACGCGGTGGCCGTCGGTCTGCTCACCCTCGCCACGCCGGTGGCCGTGCAAACCCTGGTGGGCACCGTCGCCTTCGGCACGCTGCTGCAACCCATCGTGGTGCTCTCGCTGATGTTGCTGGCAGCCTTGAGTTTTCAGGCGATCCTCCGGGCCCTGCAAGCCCGGGTGGTGGAGTCAGTTCAGGAACGCATTTTCGTACGCACCGCAGCCGACCTGGCCTGGCGGCTGCCACGCGTGCGGCGCCATGAAATTCCTGGCTTCGGGCCCACCTCGGTCAATCAGTTCTTCGAGGTGATTACCCTGCAGAAGACCGCCAGCACGCTGCTGACCGACGGCATCGCTGCGGCGCTGCAGATCAGCATCGGGCTGATGGTGCTCGCCTTTTATCACCCGGCCCTCCTCGCCTTCGACCTCTTCCTGCTCGCGTTGGTGGTGCTGGTCTGGCGCCTGCCGTTTCGCAGCGGGCTCGCTACGAGCATCGACGAGAGCCATGCCAAGTACCGCGTGGCGGCCTGGCTCGAGCAGCTGGCCCGGCCCGGCAATGCGCTGCGCGCCAGCAGCGGTGCGCTGTTCGCTGCGGACCGCGCCGACGCGTTGATCGGTCGCTACCTCGAAGCCCGGCGGAAACATTTCAGGGTGCTCTTTGGGCAGACCATCGGCACGCTGGGGCTTCAAGTGGTCGCCAGCGCAGCGCTGCTGGGGTTGGGGGGCTGGCTGGTGGTACGCCAGTCGTTGACCCTGGGTCAGCTCGTCGCCGCTGAGTTGATCGTGGCCGCCATCAGCGTCTCCATCGCGAAGCTGGGCAAGCTGCTCGACGCCACCTACGACCTGCTCACCGCGGTCGACAAGCTGGGTCACCTGGTCGACCTCCCCACCGAAAACCCCGAACCCGGTGAGCCGGTGCCTGGGCAGGGGGGCGTGCGGGTCGAGTTGCGCGGGGCGGGTGAAGGCGGCGACGAGGCGCTTCAGTTGGATGTCCCCGCTGGGGGCCGGGTGGCCGTGGTGGGCGCCGAGGGCCACGCGCTGGGGCAGTGGCTCGCGGGGCTGCAGGTGCCCGCCCGGGGTGCGGTGGCCTTCAACGGGGTCGAGACCTCTCTGGCCCGGACCCACGCCGTGCGCGAACACATCGCCTTCGTTCAGCCCGGAGACATCTTCGAGGCCACGGTGCTCGAGAACCTCACCCTGGGCCGAACCCCCGTGACGACCGGCGACGCGCGCGCCGCGCTCGAGCGGGTGGGGCTGCTCGACGAGCTGCGCGGGCTGCCGGAAGGCCTCGACACCCACCTCGCGCACGACGGAGCACCCCTCTCGCCCTCTCAGCTGACCCGCCTGCAGGTCGCGCGCGCGCTGGCTGGCTCTCCGAGGCTCATCGTGGTCGAGGCCCCGCTTGACGGCCTCGAGGCCGACGCTCGCGCGACTTGTATCGCCGCGCTGACCCGGGCCGGCGCTCCGTGGACGCTGGTCGCTCTGGTCACTGACCCCCACTCAGAGTTCGCCCGCAGCTGCACCCGCGTGGTAGCGCTGCGCGAGCTGTCGAGCGCAACGGCAAGAAAGGCCCCATGAGCGCCCCGATGAAACAACCCGAGCTGGCTCATTTGGTTGCCTCTGAACGCGGCATTCGCGCCGCTCAGCTCCTGGTGCGAACACCGCGCGCCTTACGCAACCTGGGCCGCCTGCTGGCGTTCACGGTGCTGGTGACGGCCGCGGGCCTGGTGCTCATTCCCTGGCAGCAGAGCGTCAGCGGCACGGGGCGGGTCGTGGCCTTCGCACCGCTGGAGCGGCAGCAGGAAGTCGACGCGCCCATCGAAGGGCGGGTGACGAAGTGGAACGTGCGCGAAGGCTCGCGCGTGAAGCCCGGAGACCTGCTGCTCGAGCTCACCGACAACGACCCCTCCATTCTCATACGCCTGGGGGAAGAGAGAGACGCCGTGCTGGCCCGCAGGGCAGCCACCATCGCGCGGGTCAACTCCATCGTCGCCCGGCAGCGCTCGCTCGAGTCGAGCCGGGTCGCAGGCATTCGGGGCGCAGCGAACCGGGTGAGCATGGCGCAGGAGCGCGTCAAGGCAGCCCGGCAAGCGCTCGAAGGCTCGCAGGCCGCCCAGCTCGCGGCGAAGCTGAACCTCGAGCGTCAGGGCAAGCTGCTCGAGCAGGGGCTCGCCTCGCAGCGCACCCTGGAGCTCGCCCAGCTCGAGGGCGTGCGCACGGCCACCGACGTCGAGAGGGCGCTGGCCACGCTCCAGGCGGCGATGGGCGAGGCGAGCGCGCTGGAGGAAGATCGCCAGCGCGTCGAGTACGACCTCACCGCCGGCCTCGACGACGCGCGCGCTTCAGAGGCCACAGCCCTCGCCGAAGAGGCCAACGCTGCCGCCGAGCTGGCGCGTCTCGAGGTGCGCCTGGCCCGACAAAGCACCATGGAGGTCAAGGCGCTCATCGAAGGCACCGTGCTCCGGGTGCAAGCCGGCCAGGGGAATGCCTTCGTGAAGGCAGGAGAGCCGTTGCTGACCATCGTGCCCGACACGAACGAGCGTGCGGTCGAGCTGTGGGTCGAAGGCAACGACATGCCCTTGCTCTCAGACGGGCGTCACGTTCGCCTTCAGTTCGAGGGCTGGCCTGCAGTGCAGTTCACTGGCTGGCCGTCCGTGGCCGTCGGCACCTTTGGCGGCCAGGTGGCCCTCATCGACTCGACCGACGATGGCACGGGCCGCTTCCGCATTCTGGTGAGGCCCGAAGCCGACGAAGGCTGGCCCACGCGGCTGTACCTGCGTCAGGGCGTCAGGGTGAACGGCTGGGTGCTGCTCGAGCAGGTCAAGCTGGGCTACGAGCTGTGGCGCCGCTTCAACGGCTTTCCGCCCACGGTCGCGATGAAGGAGCCGGGCAGCGCCGGTAAGGAGCAGAAGAAATGATCAGCGGTGTCTTGCTGACGTTGGTGTTGGCCGCGGGCGATGAGAAGGTGCTTCGTGAGCGGGAACTGCAGCTGGGTGAGGTGCTCACGCTGGCCGAGCAGTCTTTTCCTTCCCTCGTCGCGGCCCGCGCCGACGTCGAGGGCGCCGAGGGTGAGCAGCTGACGGCGCGAGGCGCCTTCGACCCGGTGTGGCGTACCCGCGCGTGGACGGCGCCCATCAGCGGCTACCCGCACACCCGCCTCGACAGCGTCATCGAGGTGCCCACGCCGCTGTGGGGAGCCAACTTCTTTGCGGGCTACCGGCTGGGGCTGGGAAAAATCCCCGACTACTACCGCGAGCGCGAGACGCTCTCGGGCGGCGAGGTGAGGGCGGGTGCCAACGTGCCCCTGCTTCGCAACGGGCCCATCGATCGCCGCCGGGCGAACGTGGCCCGCGCCGAGCTGGGCCAGCAACTGGCGGGGCTCTCCTTCGAGCAGCAGCGCATCGAGGTCACCCGGCTGGCTGCGTTTCGCTACTGGGACTGGGTGGCCTCGGGCCACCGGCGGGAGATCGCGCGCGCGCTGCTGAAGACGGCGATGGATCGCGACGCGCAGCTGGCGGTGCGCGCCAGGGAAGGCGACGTGCCCGTGTTCGATCGCGAAGACAACCAGCGCGCCCTGGCTCAACGACAGGCCTTGCTGGTGCAGGCCCAGCGCGCGCTGGAGCAGAGTTCGTTCGAGCTGTCGCTCTTCCTGCGAGACGCCGAAGGAAACCCGGTGATGCCCGGTGACACGCAGCTGCCCCTGACTTTTCCCCAGCCCGACCTGAGCGCGCGCGAGGCGCCTGACCTCGAGGCGGCGTTGGCGCGGCGGCCCGACGTACAGCGCCTGGTGATGCAGAAGAAGCAGCAGCAGATCGAGCTTCGTTTTCAGGAGAACCAGCTGCTGCCCGCGTTGGATGTGGGGGTCGCCTTCACGCAAGACTTCGGCTCCACCGGGGAGGACGCTCTGAGGCCGCTGGCCCAGCCTGAGCTCGAGTTCAGCGCGCTGCTCGAGGTGCCGCTGCTGTACCGCGCGCCGCTGGGCCGGGTGCAGTCGGCCCGCGCGGGTCTGAGCAGGCTCGAGGCCCAGGCGCAGCTGGCGCGCGATCGGGTTTCGGTCGACGTGCGGGATGCGCTGTCGGCCCTCGCGGCGGCGGGCGAACGCATCACCTTCACCCGCCAGGAGGTGGCGGTCTCGATGCGGCTCGAGCAGGGCGAGCGCACCCGCTTCGAGCTGGGTGACTCGACGCTGCTCTTCGTGAACCTGCGCGAGCAGGCCACCGCTGAAGCACGGCTCAGGGAGATCGACGCGCTCACCGAACATCACAAGGCCAACGCCGCCTTGAGGGCAGCGCTCGCGGCGCCTTGACGCTCAGTCGCCGAAGCAGATGCCGATGTCGCGCCCGGTGAGCAGCGTGTCGCTGTCGAGCGGCACCGCCTTCATGCGGCCGGCGACCTCTTCGAGGGGCACGTACTGCACGTTGGGGAACGCCAGCGAGACCATCACGTTGGTGTGGCCCTCATCGAGCGCGCGCACGGCCGCTGCTCCAAAACGCATCGCCGCGAGTCGATCGAACGAGGTGGGTGAGCCGCCGCGCACGAGGTGACCGAGCACCACGGTGCGGGTTTCCTTGCCGGTGCGTTCCGCGAGCACCCGCGCGACCTTCTCGCCGATGCCGCCCAGCCGCTCGGCTTGACCGACCTGCGCCTTTTCCAGCACCGAGCGCTGCGTGTGCACCGCGTTGGCGCCTTCAGCCACCACCACCAGCGAATACACCCGCCCCACGCTGTCACGCAGGCGGATCTTCTCGACCACCTTGTCCAAGTCGAACGGAATCTCGGGCATCAGAATCGCGTGCGCGCCGCCCGAGATGCCCGAGTGCAGCGCGATCCACCCCGCGTAGCGGCCCATCATCTCGACCACGAAGATGCGCTGGTGGCTCTCGGCGGTGGTGTGCAGGCGGTCGAGACACTCGGTGGCGAAGGCGACCGCGGTGTCGAAGCCGAAGGTGGTGAAGGTCTTGTCGAGGTCGTTGTCGATGGTCTTCGGCACGCCGACGACCTTCAAACCCTTCAACGACAGCGCGTGCGCGATGGTCAACGAGCCGTCGCCGCCGATGCTGATCAACGCGTCGATCTGTTTGCGTGCGAAGAACTCGAGGATCTCATCGGTGCGATCGACCTCCCGAATCGACCCGTCGGGCATCTTGAGCGGGTACTTCATCGGGTTGCCCTTGTTGGTCGTGCCGAGGATCGTGCCGCCCAGGTGAGCGATTCCGCGCACCCGGTCGCGGGTGAGCTGAAAGAGGCCGCCATCAGCAAAACGTTCAGGGAAGAAGATGCCGTTGAAGCCTTCGCGGATGCCGTAGATCTCCCAGCCCCGGTTGACGGCGGCGAGGGTGGCGGCGCGAATGACGGCGTTCAAACCAGGGGCGTCTCCGCCTCCAGTGTTGATGGCAATGCGCTTGATCGAACTCATGAGCCTGAGGTGTACGTCCCAACGAATGGGAAGGCACGTTTCCTTCCGTGCAGGGCCTGCGTGAAGCCCCCCCTCGAACTTCAGTGGTTTCGGGCAGGCGCTTCACTTGCATTCCTTTGACCGCCGGAGGCGCGTCATGCGAGTCCTCGTCGTTTACGGAACGAAGCGCGGTGGTACCGAGGGGTTGGCTGCGGCAGTCGGGCAGGGGTTGATCGATGCGGGTCACACCGTCGAGGTGCTGCCCGCGGGGAAACCAATCGACTCCCTGATGAGATGGGAAGCCGTGGTGGTGGGCGGTGCGGTCTGCGCGTGGTTCTGGCGCTGCGATGCGCGCCGCTTCGTCAAACGCCACCTCGAGGAGCTTCAGCAGCTGCCGGTGTGGTTCTTCTCCAGCGGTCCGCTCGACGACTCGGCCAGCAAGAGCGAGGTGCCACCGCCTGCTTCCGTGACGCACCTCGCGCGCATTGCGGGCGTTCAGGCGCACACGACGTTCGGCGGCCGGCCGTCACCCAAAGCAAAGACGGCGACCGCGGCCCGGGGTGATTGGAGAGATCTCCTGGCCACCCGCGCGTGGGGCCGTGCGGTGGGCGAGCAGCTCGCGACGATGCCGGTGCTCGAACGCGCGCACGTGCCTGAATCGATGTCGTTGGTACACCGCCTGGTGCTGAGCCTGTGTCTTTTTACGGGCGTCACCGCGGTGGGCGGTGGCCTCATGTTGATCACCTCGCCGCCCCGGTTTCAGGGGCCGCCTTCCGAGCTGCTCGCGCGCGCTCCGTTCGACAGCTCTCTGATTCCGGGGCTGCTCCTCTTTCTGGTCATCGGGCTGGGCAACCTCGCCGCCGCGGCGCTCGAGGCCCGGCGCATTCGGGGCAGTGAGGTGGCGGTGCTCGTCGCGGGCGCGGCGCTCACCACGTGGATCGTCACGCAGCTGGTGATGATCAGAACCGTGAGTTGGTTGCAGCTGGTGTACCTCCTCATCGGAGCCGTGACGTTGGGCTCGGCCCTCTGGTTGTGGCGCGTTCGCCATCGCCTCGCGCCGCACCGGCTGCATCCGCGCACCTGAGCGCATGCGGTGCGCACGTGGCGGGTGGTCAACCCGGGCATTTCCTCGCATCCCGCCTCGGGCTTCTGCTTTGCACTGAGTGCGGTGCGGGGGTGGGGCGCATGCGGGTTCTGGTCGCGTACGGTACGAAGAAGGGCGGCAACGAGGCGTTGGCGCGAGCCGTGGCTCAGGGTCTGACTGAACATGGTCATGCTGTCGACGTGTTGGCGGCCACGCAGGTCGACGCGCTGGATCGGTGGGATGTGGTGGTGGTCGGAGGCACGCCCTGGGCGTGGTTCTGGCATCGCAACGGCCAGCGGTTCATCAAGCGCAGCGTGGAGGATCTGTTTCAGGCGCAGCCTCCGTTGATCATGCAGCTCATCGAGAGGGGGCCCCACCGCGTCGAGGTGTTGCCGGCCAAGAAGCCGGAGTGGCCCACCCAACCCCCGCCGGTGGTGGCGAGCCCTGCGCCCCCCGACGTGACCCGCTGGGTGCATCGGCTGGTGTTGTGGCTGTGTCTGTTCACCGGAGTGACCGCGGCGGCGGGCGGGTTCTCGTTGCTGCTGTCGACCCGAGACCTGGGGTACCTCATTCCCGGGCTGATTCTCTTCGGCGTGGTGGGGGTGGGAAACCTCGCGGCGGCCGTGCTCGAGGCGCAGCGATTTCCGAAGAGCGAGCTGGTGGCCTCGGTGGCAGGGGCCACGCTCACCGGGTGGATCGTCATGCACTTGGCGATGATGCGTACGTTGAGCTGGCTGCAGCTCATCTACCTGGTGGTGGGGGTCAGTACGGTCTGCGGCGCGGTGTTTCTGTGGAAGTCCCGGCATCGCCTCGTTCCGCAGCGGCTCGTGCGGCAAGACTTGCACGTGGCCTGATGAGGCGGTGTCAGACCCAACGTGGAACTTGCGCTCGTCGTGGTGGTCGTCTCGGGTTGTTCTTCTGGCTCACTGACCACCGCGCGCCCCGCGTTTCCCTGCCCGCCGGCACGGTGCAGAAAGGCGACAGCCTTGGGGAAGTTGCTGTT
>JAYTAT010000589.1:0-8727 GCA_043737315.1 Archangium sp. | reverse complement strand
GCTGCGCGAGACAGACGCGGATCATGGGCCTGGTCTCCGGTACACCAGATCGCCTTCCAACTGCACCAGCTCGAACCGGGTGGAGAGCTGAAGCAGGTTCTCCGAGTGCCCGAGCAGCAGGTAGCCGCCCCTGTTGAGCCGCTCGAAGAAGAGCTCGATGACGCGCCGGCGCGTGGCCTGATCGAAATAGATGAGCACGTTGCGGCAGAAGATCACGTCGAAGCGCGGGAGCAGCGACGCCGCCGAGGTGTCGAGCAGGTTGAGCCGACCAAACCGCACCGGCTCGCGAAAACGCGGCGAGAGCGTCACCCGGCCACCCTCCATCGGCTGGAAGAACTTCTCTTTCTGCTCAGCCGTGGTGGCCCGCAACGCCATCGGGCCGTATTCCGCCTTGCGCGCCGAGGTGAGCGCCTTGCGCGAGAGATCGGTGCCCAGGATGTCGAGATCCCAGCCCTTCACGGTGGGCCTATCGAGCAGCAGCATCGAGAGCGTGTAGGGCTCTTCGCCCGTGCAGCACCCCGCCGACCAGATCTGCAGCGAGCGGGTGCGTTCGTTCTTCTTTTCCACCAGCGGCATCAGCTCTTCTTCGAAGCACCGCAGCTGGGTGGGCTCGCGAAAGAAATACGTCTCGTGCGGCACGAGCAGATCGATGGCGGATTCCAGCTCGTCAGGCCCGCGGGCGTCGAAGCGCAGGTAGCGGGCGTAGGCGGTGAAGTCGCGCAGCCCGAGCAGCTCGAGGCGTGAGGCGAGTCTTCGCTCAGCGATGAACTTCAAGTCTTCACGCAGCAAGAAGCCGCTGGCCTGCTGGAAGAGGTCACGCAGCAGGTGCAGCTCTTCTGCGCTCATCTCGAGTCGCGAATCGGTCGGCCCCACTTCACACCCGCCGCAGCAGCGTCTCGACTTCTTTGCTCAACAGCTCGTGCGCCACGCCATCGGTGGTCTCGCGCGCGACGGCATCTTGCAGTGCACTGAGGGCCTCACGGCCCGCCGAGACCGCCAGCAAGCGAGCCGCCGAGACGCGCACGTCCCACCGGGGGTGCTGCAGCGCTGCCAGCGCCTTGTCGAGCAGCAGGGCCCGATCGGCGCCCAGGCTGAAGGCGAGCTTTACCACCTCGGCATCGGCGTGGCCTGCAGCGCGCAGGAGCAGCTCATCAGACAGCCGACCCATCTGCGCGAGGCCTTCCAGGGCGGCGAGGCCGACCGCTGGGTCTGCGTGGCGGGTCAGCTCTTCCAGGCGGGTGATGGCTTCGCGGTGACCGAGTTCTCCTGCGGCGGCGCACGCCAGCGCAAGCACGGTCGGGTCGGCATCTTTCAACGCACGGGCGAGCAGGGGCTGGCCCTGGTTGGGGGCGAGCTTACCGACGGTGCGGGTGGCCGCGCGGCGAACCAGGGCCGACTCGTCCATCAAGGCGGCCTGCAGCGCGCTGACCGCGTCTTTCGGCGTGAAGAGCGACGCTTCGGCCGCCGCGGCGCGCACGGTCTCCTGCGGGTCGTGCAGGGCGCGTTTGATGACCTCACTGGCGAGCGGCCCCCTGATCTCGCCCCACGCGCGCACGGCGTGCGGCCTGAGCTTGCCCCCGACCAGGGGCGTCAACGCAGCGCTGACCTCGTCAGGCCAGGTCTGGGCGATCTGCACCAGCGAGCGCCAGGCGTGCATGGCCAGCGTGTCGTCGTCGAACGATCTGACCAACGGCGCGATCGCCTGGCGTGCGCGCGTTTTGCCCAGGGCACGGGCGCCGAGCTCAGCGAGCTCGGGATCTCCACTGTCCATCAGCGCGATCAACTGGCCACACAGGGGCGGTTCAGCCAGCCGTACGATGGCGTCGGCCGCCACCGCGCGCGCTTCGGCGGCGAGATCTGCGAGCGCTTCGATCGACGAGAGCAGCGCGCGGGCACCTTCGAGCCCCAGACGCAGCAGGGTCTGCAGCGCGACCTCGCCGTCACTGCTGCCCCGCACCGAACCTGCAACCGCGAGCGCCAGGCGTGGATCGGCGACCGCGCGCGCGACGAGCAGCGCGCCGAGGTGCCTCTCTTCGTCACTCGAAGCCAGGCCCGCTTCGAGCCAGGGGATGAAGTCGAACACCGGGCGCAGGGCGATCTTGAGCTCGGCTTCCGTCTCACTCGAGAGCGTCGCACCAGAGGCCCCGATGGACGCGAGCGCCGCGTCGCGCGATTCCCGAAGGGCCAGCGCACGCACGGTGAGCCTCGAGGCCGTCGGGTGATGCACGTGACCAAGCAGGCGCCAGGCACTGCGCCGCGTGAGCGGATCGGAGAGCAGCGGCGCCAGCATCGGCAGCGGCACCGGCAGGCGGAGCTCTGAGAGCCCTTCGAGCGCGCAGACCCGCAAGAGCACGTCGCGTGAGCTGAGCAGCTTTTCCAGCGCGCGGCGGGCTTCGGGGCCACCGACGTGACCGAGCGCTTCAGCGGCCGCGGTGCGCACGTTGGGGTCTGGGTCTTGAATGGCCAAGACCAGCGGGGCGACCGCACAGGGAAGACGGAGCGCTCCCAGGATGTCGGCTGCGAACTTTCGTTGGTCGGGATCGGTGTGGCCCAGCAGCTCGATGATGGCGGGGAACACCGGGGGCCCCAGTTGAGCCAGCACGGCCGCCGCGGCATTGCGGGCGCCGGTGTCATCGCGTTGGCCGAGCATCTCGACCAGCTGGCCGACGGTCGCGGGGGTGGCTTCGAGTGCGCCGAGTCTGTCGGCGGCGAGCCGGCGTACACGCCAGCTGTCGTCGTGCAGGGCGCTGAGCAACGAGGGAATCGCAGCGGGACCCACGGGCAGCGTATCGAGCGCGCGGTGCCGGCCTTCCGCGTCGGCGTCCGCTTGCGGCCAGGTCACTGAGGTCTCCGGTATGCGATTTCGATCACGGATCCTCCGTCAGCAGCGCCTTCACATCGAGCAACAAAGTCAGGTGCGCCCCTTCACCGGTAACACCCAGCACGTGCGGCGCGGTACCCGGCCGATTCGCCAAAGGAGCGGGCCGCAACGAGCTGCGCTGAACCCGCTGCACCTGGGTCACCGCATCGACCAGCACGCCGACCTTGCGCGCCCCGATGCGGCACACCACCAACCGCTCAGTACGCCGTGGTTTGCCAGACGGCTTGAGCGACTGGGTGGCCGTCGAGGTGACCTCGAGGCGTTTGCGCGCATCGACCACCGGCAACACCTCACCGCGCAGGTGCACCACGCCTTCGAGAAAACGCGGCGCTCGTGGAAGCGGCGTCAGCGGAGGTACCGGAAGGATCTCTTCGACGCGTTTGAGATCGATCGCATACGACTCTGCGCCGATGCGCACGACGCACAGTTGAATGACACCCGGATCACCGCTCACGAGAGCGCCTGCTCGACGTCGAGAAGAATGTAGAGCTGGCCGTCACGGTGCCCGAGCCCGGCGATGGCGTCGCGATCGATGCCCAGGCCCGGCGCTTCTTCGAGCCGCGAGAGCTGCAGCTTCACCACGCCCTCGACACGATCCACCAACACGCCCGCGTCACCTTCGAGATCCTTGAGCAGCAAGATGCGCGCGGCGCGGCCGACATCTTTCCCGGTCAGGACCACGGGCGGCACTTCGGCCAGCCGCAGCCGCACCTTCACGTCGTAGAGCGGCAACATCTCGCCGCGCACGTTGATGAGCCCGATGATGTTCTTTCGCGCACGGGGGATCTCGGTCACGTCGGTGATCTTCAGGATCTCGCGAACCGCTCCGATGGGTACCGCGTACGTCTCACCCTCGAGCACGAAAGCGAGGAACTCTTCCGGGGTCTCGTCAGGCAACGCATCCGCGATGCGGTCACTCAACGGCGCCTGCTCGAGAAACGGGCCGACGGCCTCGTCAGGCCGGTAAAAGAAACGATCGAGGAGCTCTGCGAATTGCGACACCGGGCGAGCAGACTACCCTGCCTGACGGCGGCGATGAGGCCGTTAGGGGCGAGCTTGAGAAAACCTCGCCGGGGGAGGCCGGGCTGACCTGGTTGCCCCCTGGGCCCTCACCCCGCTGCGCAGGCAGGGGGATGTTTCAGCTGGCGGCCACCTGCGTGCGGAGCAGCTCTTCCATCAACGCGCCGATGTCGAGCACCAGCACCGCGCGGCGATCGCCGAGCTCGGTCGCTCCTGAGACACCGGGGATTCCGCGCAGACGCCCACTCAGGGGCTTGGTGACGATGTCCTGCTGACCGAGCAGCTCATCGACGGCGAGCCCGAGCCGCTGCTGCGCCAGGCCCACCAGCACCACTGAGTGCACCGGCCGTTTCTCTTCCGGCAACCCGAACACGCGCGCCAGCCGAATGAACGGCGTGGTCTGCCCGCGCACTTCGATCACCTCGCGCTTCTCGATGGTGCGCAGCGCCTCGTCTTTGACCGCGACGATCTCGAGCACCGCGTTGAGCGGAATCGCATACGTGCGGCCCGACACCTTCACCATCAACGCGCGAATGATCGCCAGCGTGAGCGGCAAGGTGAGCGTGAAGGTGGTGCCCTCGCCGCGCCGGCTCGAGATGTCGATGAGCCCCGACAACCGCTGCAGGTTGGTCTTCACCACGTCGAGCCCGACCCCGCGGCCGGACAGCTCAGACACGTCGCGCCGGGTGCTGAAGCCGGGCTGGAAAACGAGGTTGAGCAGCTCGCGCCGCTCCATTTCTTCGGTTTGATCGCGCGTGACCAGGCCCCGTTCCACCGCCACCTCGCGAACCCGCGCTTCATCGATGCCCGCGCCGTCATCGCGCACCTCGATGATCACGTGGTTGCCTTGCTGCTTCGCCACCAGCCCGATGACCGCGCGCGGCGACTTGCCCTGTTTCGTGCGCGCTTCGGGCCGCTCCACGCCGTGATCGAGCGCGTTGCGCAGCAGGTGCATCAGCGGGTCGGACAGCTCTTCGACGATCAACTTGTCGAGCTCGACGTCGCCACCCGACACGTCGAACACCACGTCTTTCGACGACTCCCGCACCAGGCGGCGCATCAAGCGGGCGAGCTTGTCGAACACCTGGCCGAGCGGAACCATGCGTACGTCGAGCACACCCTTCTGCAATTCATCGAGCCGTCGCTCGAGCGCGCGCACTTCACGTTGCAGCTCCTGGCCCCACAGCTTCGGGAGCGCCGGGCCGTTGACCTGCCGCGCCGCATCGGAGAGCCGCTCGATGTTGCTGCGAATGAGCAGCAGCTCACCGATGGAGTTCATCAAGCCATCGAGCCGCCCGATGTCGACGCGCACCGTGTTGGTCAGGCTGCGCAGGCTGGGCTCGGGGTTCGCCACCCGGGTCAGGCCCGAAGGCGTCGAGGTGAACGACGACAAGGGCGTGAGCGCCGGCCCGCTGCTGCTCTTGTCGTCCCACAGCGGCGCCTTCTTCTTCGGCGGCGGCGGGGGCGTGGAGAACACCTTGTCGGTCAACGGCGCGAGCGTGGCGCCTTCGATCAACCGGCCCTGGAGCTCGGCCTCTTTCTTCGAGCTGCCGAAGATCAGATCGAACGCGATCGACGAGTCATCGCCGGGCTGCGACGAGGGCAACGTGCTGATCACCTCGCCCAGCGGTTTGAGCGACGCGTTCAAGGTGGCCAGCCGCGTGTCGAAGTCTTCCAGGCTGAAGACGGCGCGCACCTTCCACAAGCCGACGCCCTTCTTCACGTTCTCGCGCAGCCGGTGCTCTTCGTACTCGGTGAACACCGCGCGCACCTGCGGGTCGATGCCCACTTGATCGAGCACGTCGATGGTGTCTTGCCCCTCGCCGCGGGCCAACTGCTGAAGCTCACCTGCCAGCATCTCAGAGCGCTCTTTCAGCTCGATCGAATCTTCACCGCGCGAGGCCTCTCCGAGCATCTCTTGCAACATGTCGACGACCTGGCCGAGCAACTCGAGCAGCGCCTGATTGAGCGGCGCCTTGCCCAGCCGCAACGCATCGAGCAGATCTTCGGCGTGGTGCGCGAGGCGCGAGATCGACTCGAGCCCGAACATGGCCGAGAGGCCCTTGAGTGAGTGCGCCGCGCGGAAGACCGCGTTGAGACGGTCGGGGTCGGCTTGCTCGAGCCCGCTCTCTTCGAGCGCCAGCAGCTCACGCCCGAGCGCCTCGAGGATCTCGTTGGCCTCTGCGACGAACTCAGACAGCGCGCGAGGGGCGACCATGCGTCAGAGCTTCAGGTACCGGCGCACCAGCGCACAGAGCTGCTCGGGCACGAAGGGCTTGACCACGTACTCGTCGGCGCCCAGTTGCAGCCCGCGATCACGATCTTGCTCGCGGCCTTCGGTGGTCACCACGAACAGCGGCGTGTTCTTGTAGTGGGGGTTCTTCTTCACGAAGTTGATGAGCTCGAGGCCGTTGATGTCCGGCATGTTGATGTCGGTGATGATCAACTCGAAGCGATGACGGGGCAGCACCTTGAGCGCGTCGAACCCACTGACCGCCGTGTGCACCTCGACCTCCAGCAGTAACTCCACGGCCGCCCGGAGCAGTTCCCGGGTGGCACCGGAATCCTCCACGATGAGGACCTTGCGACGGGTAGACACGGTTCAGAGGCTAGCAGGCTCGAACACCGGTCAGGGCGAGAAGACAGCAACCGCCCCGGAGAAATGAGGGGCGAAGGCACGATCCACCAGCTCGTCACGTGACTGGGCGACCGGCCGGGGCAAGACGGGGAAAGCCAGGGCCACCGAGTCGACCTTCGCCTTCGAGAGCATGGCCGCGGCCTGCGTGAGCGCGTGTTCGAGCCCCAACGCGGTGACGGAGCTCGAACGGCCCAGCCCGACCGCGAAGACTTTCTTCGCTGGCACGCGGGAATCGGTGGGCACCAGCAACTTGTCGCCGGGCGCTCCCACGAAGAACCCCGAGCCGAGGATCTTCGAGAGCCCCCCGCACAACCGCCAGTCGAGAAACCCCGCGGCGCCGGAAAGCGGGCGTTCATCTTCCATGACGAAGCAGCAGACCGCCTCGATGCCGGTCATCGCATCGAGCGAGTCGAGGCCCGAGATCAGCTGTTGCGGTTTCACGCCTTGCCGACCGTCGAGGCGATCTTGTCGAGCAGGCCGTTGATGAAGGCGCTCGAGGCTTCGTTGCCGAAGTTCTTCGCCAGCTCGACGGCCTCGTTGATGGTCACCTTACGGGGCACGTCGGCGAGGTGTTGCAGCTCGTACACCCCGATGCGCAAGACGTTGCGATCGATGCGCTGCATGCGATCGAGGCGCCAGTTGTGCGAGTGCTCTTCGATGAGCGCGTCGATGGCGGTCAAGTGCAACTTCACCCCGTCAATCAGCTCCCGGGCGAACTCATCGGCAGCGGGATCCCGCGGACCTTCGTCGTCGTGCGCAGTCCACGCGGCGTCGAGCGCACCTTTGGGATCGATCTTCGGGTCTTGTTCCAGCTGGTAGAGCGCCTGCAGCGCGCGCTCACGGCCTAGACGACGGGCGCCCACTCACTTCACCCCGGTTTTGAAGCCAGCAGGGCTGGCTTCATTTTGAAGAGAGATGGTGGCGTACAGATTGACCATCTCGATGCAGGCGATCGCAGCGTCAGCGCCCTTGTTGCCGGCTTTCACGCCCGCACGATCGACGGCCTGCTCCACGCTGTCGGTGGTGAGCACGCCAAAAGTCACGGCGCAGTCGGCGGTCAGCGCGATGTGCCCGATGCCCTTGCTCACTTCACCGGCCACGTACTCGAAGTGCGGCGTACCACCCCGAATCACGCAACCCAGCGCGATGACCCCGGCGTACCTGCCCGAGGTGGCGACCCTGCGGGTCAGGCCCGACAGCTCGAAGGTACCGGGGCAGCGGTAGACGTCGACGTCGCCTTCCGCGACGCCATGGCGCACCAGCGCATCGAGCGCGCCGGCCAGCAGAGGATCAGTGATGAAGGAATTGAAGCGGCTCGCGGTGATCGCGAACCGGCCCTTGGGCGAAACGAGGTTGCCTTCGAACGTGCGCGGCATGCGGGTCACCCTACTCCGAGGCGAATCTGCTCGACCACTTCGATTCCGTAACGCTCTACGCCGATGATCTGGTTGGGCGTATTGGTGAGGAGCTTCAACTTCTGCACCCCCAGGTCGTTGAGGATCTGCGCGCCCAGGCCCACCTCTTTGAGCCGGGCCTGACCTTCATGGCCTGCGACCGGCGCGATGTTGGAGGGCCGCTTCTCGGTGAGCGCCTCGGCCCCACCCAGCGGCTTTTGCAGGATGACGATGACCCCGCGCTTCTCTTTCTTGATCTGATCGAACGCGCTCTTGAGGCTGCCCTGCCCGGTCATGCTGTCGAGCAGGTCACCCAGCGGTGAGGCCCGGTGAACGCGGGTGAGTACGGGCTTCTTGCCCGCCACCTCGCCCATCACCAGCGCCAGGTGCACGGCTGAGTCGACGTCGGTGGTGTACGAATACGCGGTGAACTTGCCCCACGGCTCACGGAAGACGGCCGTCTCACCGACGCGGCGCACCAGTCGCTCGTGCGAGAGCCGATAGGTGATCAGATCGGCGATCGCCAGCAGGGTGAGCTTGTGCTTCTTGGCGAAGCGCACCAGCTGAGGCCTGCGGGCCATGGTGCCGTCGTCGTTCATCACCTCGCAGATGACGCCCGAGGGTTTGAAGCCGGCCAGCCGCGCGAGATCGACGGAGGCTTCGGTGTGGCCGGGCCGCACCAGCACGCCGCCATCGCGGGCACGCAGCGGGAAAACATGCCCGGGCCGGGAGAGCTCGGCGGGCAGCACGTCGTCGCCGATGGCCGTCAGAATGGTGTGCGCGCGATCGTGCGC
>JAYTAT010000588.1:0-3558 GCA_043737315.1 Archangium sp. | reverse complement strand
AAGGGCGCGCGCACCTCGACCTGCACCTCGGGCGACTCCTTCGAGAATGACGGCGGCCGCTTGGGGTCTTCTACCGAGTAGACGTCGTCGCCCTTCTTCTTGAGAAAGTTGAAGAGCGCCTGCTTGTACTTCTCGTCGGTCAGCAGCCAGAGGGCGGTGCGCAACGCTGCTGGCGAGTCATCGATGGGCGCGCTCTTTCTGGCGAGGTAGCTGGCGCCCTTGAGCGAGAAGGTGAGATCGAGGTCGTCACCGATGGAGGAATCGAAGCCGTAGTCGCCCACGCGCACGTCGACGCTGATCTTCCGATCACGAGTGGTGGCATCTTGAAAGAGGGCCCCGTACCGCGCCATCACCTCACGCGAGTCGTAGTCCTTGAGCTGATACCCGATGAAGTACGGGCCGCGGTTCTCACGCAGCTTCAGCTCTGCCTGGTTGCGGTTGATCTCTTCGACCATCGCGTCGAGCAGATCCAGGCGGGGGTCCGGCGGGGGCTTCGCGGCGATCAGCAGCAGGACGACGAGCGGTACGATCATGGGCACCGCACATTATACGGGGCGCGGTCGTCAGACACCCAGGGCCACGGCGCTGCGTGTTGCCCTTCACCGTCGTCGCCTTCGCACCATGAGCCTCAGAGCGCCGGCACGTCGAGCGCCGGCCTGATCGACACCAGCCGCATCAACGACAGCGGCAGCCGGGGTGGAAACACCGATTCGAGCGCGCGCGGCTCGAAGCTGCCCGTCCTGACCACCTGCGGCCCACCCGGAACGAGCGGATTGTCGGCGGTGAGATCTTTCAGATGAGGGCGCCAACCGTCTGCGCACAGCTCGCTTTGGGCGGGATCCCAGTGGTCGCGCTGCGACTGCACGGTCCACCAGGCAAATTCCCACTCGGCTTCGGTGGGGAGCCGTTGCCCGCGTTCGGCCAGCACCGCCCCCTGCTCCTCGATCACGTCGCGAAAGAAGATTCTGGGTTCATCGCCCACCGAGATCACTTTTTCCATCAGCAGAAACGGTGAGACCTTCACTTCCCGCGCCGGCCAGTAGACGGTGGGATCAAACAGGGTCATCGGGTCGCGGCGCTGAAATTCTTCGACCGCCGCGAGCCGTTCGGGTGTGGCGCCCAGGGTCACCGAACCGCCGCAGAAGAGTCGCCAGGTCTCGTCGCTGCGGCGGTCTCTGAACCGCGGTTGCGCGCCCAGCGCTGCCAACTCGAGCCAGGGAGGCAGCCGCTCGAGCAGCTGATCGAGCAGCACCCGCCTCGCCTGCTCGTCGAGCGTTGCCCAGCCGCCGAGTGGATTCACGCCGCGCGCGCCGTGGAATCACCCCAGTCGACCACCAGCCAGCCGCGCTTGTGGGCGTGGCGCCGCAATCGGGGGTCCGGGTTGACCGCCACGGGCTCTGAGACCGCCTCGAGCACCGACAGATCGCTGTAGGAATCGGTGTAGAAGGTCGAGTCGCGCAGCGGCACGCCGAGTCGATCTGCTTCGGCCTGGGCGTGCGGGAGCTTGCCGGCCCCGAAGCAGACCCCGCCCACCACTTTGCCGGTGTGCTGACCTGCCGAGTCGACCTCGAGCCGGTTGCAGAGCACGCCGTCGAACCGCAGCTCGCTGGCCACCAGCTCTGCGAGGTAATGGCTCGACGAGGTCAACATCACCAGCTTGCGGCCTTCGCGGCGGTGCTGCTCGATCGCCTCGAGGGCGCCGGGCCGGTAGGTGCGCCGCACTTCTTCTTCGTAGAACTTCTCGGTGCGCTCTCTCAAAGAGGCCGACGAGGTGCCTGTCACGTGGCTCACGGCTTCGGCCACCATCGCCTCGGCGGTGGCAAAGCCGAAGTGGTAGCGAGCGAGCCAGGCCATCGCCCGGAAAGCCGTGCGCTTGGACAGGTGCCCGAGCGCGACCTCACGGCGCACCCAGAGCACTCCGGAGTTCACGGAGAGGATCGTCTTGTCGAGGTCGAAGAAGGCGATGCGCACGGCAGAGACGACGGTAACCCGCCTTCAGCTCAGGTGCACTTCAGGCGGGCGTGTGGGCAACCCAGGCCAGGGTCTGCGCCGGGAGGCTGCTGCTCGACCTGGGCACCGACCAGGTGGGGGTCTGGCTGTGATCGGTCGCGCGCTGGACATCGACGGTGAAGAAGAAGGTGAAGCTCTGGCTCGGCATGGGCAGGCATGGTGCCCGCCTCAGCCGATCGCGCAAATTTTCGGCGGTCGATTCTCGAAAAAGAATCGGGGTTACGTCGCGCAGATCATCTTGATGATGATCGCCTGGTCGTCGGCGCGGCGGCGGCATTGGTTGCCGAACTGAACCTTCGCGGTGGTGCCATCGGTGCTGCGCGAGAAGTTCACGATGCCGTTGTTCGAGATGGTGCAGTTCTGCACCTCGCCCGTCTTGCGCGTGATGACGAACTGCATCAACCGCTCATCAGGCACGTTCTTGATCTCGATGGTCTGCGCCACCGAAGCGAGCTGCGCGATGTTGATGAGCGTCTCGCGGAACGACGCACGGCAGATCGAGTCGAGGTTGATGAGGGTGCTGTCGAACATCTCGGCCATCTGCCGGTGCCGGAAGCCGGCCTGATTCGAGGTGGGACAGTCGATGTTGCGCACCTGCCCGTTGTCCACCACCGACATCGCAGCCTTGGTGCTCACGCCGACCGGGGCGATCGCCGTCCAGATGACCTCTTTGACGGTGCCGTTACTGTTCTTCAAATCTTCGGTGAAGAGGCGGTGGTATTCGCTGACCGTGGTCAAAGACATCTCGTTGACGGTGCAATCGGCCACCGCTCCGTTGTCGCCCACGCTCACCACGGGAGGCCGGGCGGTCTCGCTGCAGTCGTCTTCATCGGTGAGCACCACCACCAGCAACCGCGCACCATCGCGCAGGAACTCCTTGTTGCCGCCGTTGATGATGGGGGTGGTGGCCAGATCAGACAACAGGGCGAGGCGCACGGCCTCGAAAGGCGTCTCCTGGCCTGAGCCCGTCGTGCCCTGGCGGATGAGCCGGGCGAACTTGGGAATGAGCTCGGCATCGGTACCCGACAACAGCCGTTGCCCGCCGGCGGGGTCGAGATCGATGCCGCCGTCTGCCAACTCGACCGGTACCGGGCGCAGTTTGCCGCTCTGCTTGGGGTAGTTGAGAACGAAGGGCTGCCCGCCCACGCGCCCATTCAAATAGATGGCGGTGGTGATCACCCCCACGTTGAACTCGGTGGGTACCCCGCCGCTGTTCTTGATCTCATCGATGAAGGCGGTCAGCTCGCGGGCGACGGCCTCCTGCTCTTCGCGCATCGAGTTGGAGTTATCGATGACGAACAAGATGTCGAGCTTCGGGGGCTCGATCAGGGGCGGCGCTGACTCACAGCTGCGCACCAGCACCAGATTGGGGTCTTCGACCGGCGAGGGGCAACCGAAGCAGCCCTGACAGCTCGCGACGAGCGTGAAAACAGCGGTGGCGAAGAACGTGCGTGGTTTCATGTGTGGTTCCAGCCTTTGGCGCAGCCCGGCAAGCGCGCATCATGCACCGGACAATCAGTGGGGGCGAGGAACCGGAATTCCTCAACG
>JAYTAT010000587.1:0-1301 GCA_043737315.1 Archangium sp. | reverse complement strand
ACCTGGGCGAGCTCACCGTGAGCTGCCGCCACACCGAAGGCGGGCCTGAGCCGATTCTCTGCTACCAGCGTCGCGCGGTGATCGCCGCGGGCTGCAATTGGGATGTGCACTTCCTGACCGACGGCTCGCTGCAGCAGTTCGCGGTCGCAGCCTTCGCTCAGGGCGAGTGTGCTGTGGCGAAGACCTGCAACACCTACCGTTGAGGACAGAACCGCTGCCGGGCCTCGCGTTGCGTGCTACGACTCGCGCACATGAGCGAGCAGCGGAACGAGTTTCCGAGAACGCTTTCGACCGCGATCCCCGCCATCCCGATTCCCCCTGAATCGACTGAGCCGGCCACCGCGAGCGAAGACGAAGCCAGGGTTCGAATTGCAGCACTTGAGAAAGAAGCCCGTGCCATGGGCGGCGCTCCTGGCGCTTCCCTGCTTTTCCACGAGATGGGGCTCTTGTGGGAGTCGCCGCTCAAACACCCGCGCAACGCCGCCGTCGCCTACCAGCAAGCCTTCAAGCTGGCACCGCGCTTTCTGGCCAACATTCGTGCAGCGCGCCGCCTCTTCGCCGAAGTCGGCAATTGGGTGATGGCCGTCACGTTGATCGACGCCGAGCTGGCCGCCAGTGACGCCCGCCGCGCCCGCGCTGCCCTGCTGTTCGAAAAAGGCCAGATCCTCGAGCAGCGCCTTTCGCGTGAAGCCGACGCCGCCGCGGCGATCGCGCAGTGCCTCGAGCTCCGGCCGGAAGACGTGACGCTGCTGGTGCAGCTCGAGCAGGTGTATTCCGAGAAGAGCGATTACCCCGCGCTGGTCGAGGTGTATCGACTGCTCGCCGAGGCCGTGACCGAGCCGACCGCGAGGGCGGTGTACCTGACCTCAGCGGGTCTGCTGCTCGAGGATCGGCTCAAGAATCCGCGCGGCGCTGCAGAGGCCTTCCGTCAGGCGTTCGCGCTCGACCGCAGAGATCCGCAGCTGCTCGCCGCGATGAAGCGCGTCGCTCAGCGTGAAGGCACCGTCGATGAAGAGCTCGCGGCGTTGGCTGCCGAGGCTGAAGGCCAAGGCGCTGCTGCGGCCCCGACCTTCCTGCAGATCAGCAAGGCCTACGAGCGGCTCAGCCGTCCCGAAGACGCGCTGTCGGCCCTGCTCGCCGCGCGCCGGGTGAGCCCCCATGATCCGCTCATTCTTTCCGAGCTCGCGCGCATCTACGAAGGCCAGAGCCGCTTCGATGAGCTCGCCGACGTGCTGCAGGCGTGGGGTGGCGCGAACGCCGACGAGAGCGAGTTCGTCAGCATCAACCAGCGCCTGGCCGCG
>JAYTAT010000586.1:0-8754 GCA_043737315.1 Archangium sp. | reverse complement strand
TGCCGGTGCCGACGATGAGCCGGCTCTGGAAGGTCTTGTCTGCGATGGTGAATGGCTTCATTTCATCCGCCTCCGACGAAGGTGACGATTTCGACCTGATCTCCGGTCATCAACGCCGTCTGGGCGTGGCGTGCTTTCACCACCACCTCGGCGTTCACCTCGACGGCCACCCGCGGCGCCTTGATCTCCAACAGCGTCAGGAGCGTGGCCACCGTGAGGCCGTCGGGAAGTTCTCGGGATTGGCCGTTGATCTGCAGCTGCATGACGTTGAATTCCTGTCTCGCTCACCCTACACGAACTTCCCATGGCCGAGCCGGTGGACATTGGGGAGCTCCATCGCCGCGTGGCGGTGGCCGACGGACACGCTGATTCTCTGATGTGGAACCGCGACTTGAACTGCGCTTCCGAGCAGGGCCACGTCGACTTTCCCCGGTTGAAAGAGGCGGGCGTGAAGATTCAATGCTTCACGGTGGTGACTCGGGGGCTGCCGATCATCGATGGCTTCTCGCTGTTCGCCCTGAAGCAAGGCTGGCCCCGGCACGCGCGGGCCGACGAGTGGAGCCGCTGCATCTTTCAGGTCGAGCGTCTGGCGGAGTACTGCCGCGAGTCGAAGGGCAACGCCTCGATCGCGGCGACCTCCGGCCAACTCGAGGCGAACCTGACGAGCGGCCGGCTGTCGGCGGTGCTGGGCATCGAAGGGGGGCACGCGCTGGGAGGCAAGGTGGAGCGCGTGGCCCAGTTGTATGAACGCGGTGTTCGGTTCATGTCGCTGAGCCATCTGTCGAACAACGAGCTGGGCGGTACTTCGACCCCGATGTTCGGCAACAAGCCGCTCACCCCGCACGGCCGCGATGTGCTCGACGCGATGGGCGAGGTGGGCATGCTGGTCGACGTCGCCCATGCCTCGAAGGCGATGCTCCCGGACCTGCTTTCTCACCCGAAAGCGCGGGTGTTCTGCAGTCACGCGGGTGTGCAGGGCGCGACGCCGTTGTGGCGCAACCTGTCAGATGAGGTCTGCAAGAAGATCGCGGACAAGGGCGGGGTGGTGGGCATCATCTTTGCGCCGCAATTCGTAGGCGGGCGCACGATGAAGCACGTGGTGCGTCACGTGGCGCATGCACTCGAGGTGATGGGCGAAGAGGGCGTGGCGTTCGGCAGCGACTTCGACGGGATGATTCCGTTGCCGCAGGGCATGAGAGACGTGCGGGATTTGCCCAAGCTCACCCTCGCGCTGCTGGAGCACGGCATTCCGGTGCGCGTGGTCGAAAAGGTGCTCGGGGAAAACTACCGGCGGTTTTTCGGGGAGACGTTCTGACCTTTCGTTTGACTCGGATCGCAGCGGAGAAGATAGTTCGCGCCTCGGCCGCCTCTCGCCAACGACCCACATGCGCCTCCAGATTCAGCTCGCCCTCGTCGCTGTTCTTTCCGTCTTCTCCTTCGGCTGCGGGGCGCCTGCGAACGGAGATACCTGCAATGCGACGGGCTTCCTCTGTGAGTCGGCTGCCAGCGCGCTCGAGTGCCGCGTCGGCAAGTGGACCTCGCTCCCCTGCAAGGGCCCGAACGGCTGCAAGCGCGAAGGCGACATCGTCAAGTGCGACATGACCGGCAATGCCGAAGGCGACGCCTGCGCTTCGTCTGCTGAAGGCAAGGGCCTGTGCACCGCCGACGCAAAGGGCACGCTCGAGTGCCGTGACGGCAAGCTCGCCAAGACGAACACCTGCCGCACCTGTTCGGTGAACGGCGACCTCGTCACCTGCCAGCCGTAGTCACTGACGCAACGAAGTGTTCGATGAGGGCCAGGAACTCCTTGGGCCTCTCGAGGTTGCTCAAGTGACCCGCGCCCTCGATGACCGCGAGGGTCGAGCCCACGACCAGCGAGTGCATCACCTGCGACTTCTCCACCGGGGTGACCCCATCTTCCGCGCCGACGATGATCGAACACGGCCCCGAGAAGCGGCTCAGAATGTCCTTCCCGTCGATGCGGCTGGCCATGCCGCGCGACGCCGAAGCGACGGCCTGAGCTGACTGCGCGAGCATCACCTTCTCCACCCGCGCACGTGTCTGCGCTGACACGCCCGCGGCCATCACCTTGGGCAACATGGCGCTCACCAGACCTTCGACGCCGTTCTTCTCGACGTCGAGTGCACTGGCTTCACGCCGTGCGCGGCCCGCTTCGTCATCGGCCGTCGATTGCGTATCGATGAGCACGAGGCCCTTCACGCGGCCTGGGTCGAGCCGGGTCAACGCGATGGCCACGTAGCCACCCATCGACACGCCTCCGACCAGGGCGCTCTGAATGCCCAGGGCGTCGAGCAGCGCCAGCCCATCTTCCGCCATCGCCTCCATCGTCGACACGCCGGGCACGGGCGCGCTCTGCCCGAAGCCGCGGTGATCCGGTACCAGCAGCCGCACGCCTCGGGGCGGAGAATCCAGCTGCGGCCAGAAGCTCTGACTGGTGAACGGAAACCCGTGAAAGAGCAGCAGCGGCACCCCTTCACCGCGGTCTTCATAGAAATACGAGCGGCCCTGCAGAGAGAGGGTAGGCATCAGATCCAATCCTTGTGGCGGAACCAGAACATCATCACCACCGGCAGCACGACGACCATGCCGAGCATGAGCTCGAAAAAGATCAGGCCACCTATCTGATCGAAGTTTTGCCCGAAGAAGCCGACGATGAACGACAGCGGCAGGAAGATCGCCGAAAAGATGGTCAGCTGCTTGGTGATGTCGTTGGTGCGGTTGGCGACCTGCGAGAGGTACGCCTCGACCACGTTGCCCACCAGGTCGCGCGCGGCCTCGAGCTGCTCGTAGATGCGCACCAGGTGGTCGAACACGTCGCGGAAGTAGATGGCCGTACGCTCCTGTACCTGGGGCACGCCGCGGCGGGCGAGCAGGCCCACGATGTCGCGCTGCGGTGAGAGCACCCGGCGCACCATCACCAGCGCGCGTTTGAGCTCGAAGGTCTCTTGCAGCATCGAGCGGGTAGGGTAGCTCTCGAAGATGCGCTCCTCGAGGTCTTCCAGCGCCTCGTTGAAACAATCGAGCAGGGGAAAGTTGCGGTCGACCAGCGCGTCGGCCAACAGGTACATCACGAAGTCCACCCCGCGCCCCAGCGTATTGGCCGGGTCGGCCTCCAGGCGTTTGTGGGTCTGTTCGATGGCGATGTGCTGCCGGGTGTGCACCGTGATGAGCCAGTCGGCCCCCACGAAGAAGTGAAGCTCATGCATCTCGAGATCGGTCCACTTCTCGGTGGGGGTGGAGAAGCTCTGCAACACGAGGAACTGATGGTCGCCGTACTCCTCGAGCTTGGGGCGCTGATCGAGGTGCAGGCAGTCTTCGATGGCCAGCTTGTGCAACCCGAAACGTTTGCCCAGCCCGAGCAGCACTTCTTCTGTCGGCTCGAGCACGTCGATCCACTTGTGCCCGGGAATGGCGAGCAACGACTCATCACCATCGAGAAGGCGGCCGTTGTCGTACACGCGCACACGCAGCATGCGTTCTGGCTAGCAGATCTTTTCACGCCGGTATCGTATTGAGACCTCGTGGAGTCGCTGCCCCCCAAACTCGAAGCCCTTATCTCCGCGGAGCCCGATCGTGATTTCGGAGCCCGGACTCACATGGTGAGCCTGGCCGCGGGCCGCGCCATTCAGGCGATGGGTGAGCTCGATCTCATTCAATACGAAGAGCCCGACGTCGACGGCTCGGCCGATCTCTCCATGTGGGAGACCGTGGCGCCCCTCATTGGCACCACCATCTCTGAGGTGAACACGCTGTGTGCCCAGATCGAGTCGAGCTTTCCGCACGGCGAGTTCCTGGTCGAGCAGCGCCCCCTGGCGGTCAACGAGGTTTTCCAGTCGGCTGCGACGCAGCTGCGCTCCGAGGTGATGAACTTCGGCATGCGGGTGCGTGACCCCGCGGTGGTGGGCGATCGCTGGAACCTCATCACCGAGCTGCAGATCTTCCGTTTCAAGTTCCGCGATCGCATCGGGAAGATGGTGTGGGAAGCCGCCACCGCCTTTGGTGAGTGTAAACGCCGCGAGGTCGAGCCCGGGTACGACGAGGCGCTCAAGTCGACCCTGGTGGTGCGCGCGATGAGCGCCGACCTGCGCCGGCTGATGCGGGTGCGCATTCACAAGGTCAGCGAAGCGGCCCCGCTCGAGATGCTCGCCCAGGCGCAGCAGATCGAAAAAGAGCTCAACGCCTTCGGGCGCACCGCCGCGTGGCGAGCCCTGCGCGCGCAGGACAAAAAGAGCATTCTCGAGTTCCGCTACAACTTGCGTCTGCTGATCATCGCGGGCGCGCCATCGAAGATCGAGCTGTTGTCCCTGCTCGAGCCCTTCGTGGAGTTCGTCGACGGCTTCGGCGGCATCAGCCAGCGCGAGATCCTGGTGCAGCACGATCAAGAGATCCTCGCGTCGGTCGGCGTGGTGCTCGAGCGCGCCATGAACCTCGAGGCCTACGACGAGCGGCTGGCCGTCTTCAAAGAGGCGCTCGACGCGGGCCAGAACCTCTACGGGCGCTCGCCTGACTTCGACGTCTTCCTGCGAAACCAGCGCAAGGGTCTGCCTCAGCCCGCGGCACTGCCCGAGCAGGTGGAGCAGTTCCTCATTCAGATCGCCGGCCTCTCGCAGTATTGAGAACCGTGCCCAGCAGCGCTGCCGCCAAGCGGAAGAAGCCCGAAACGACAGGCGAGTTGGCCCCGCTGCTCCGGGCTGATCTCTCGCGCGTCGAAGCGGTCTTCACCGACGTCGACGGTACCCTGACCACCAAAGGCAAGCTGACCTCGGCCACCTTGCGCGCGATCGAGTGGCTCAACGCGCACCACGTGAAGGTGGTGTTGGTGAGCGGGCGGCCGGCGGGTTGGGGCGAGGCGTGGATCCGCCAGTGGCCGGTGGCTGGCGCCATCATGGAGAACGGCGCGCTGCACTTTGCCTGGCGGGGTGAGCGGCTGGTGAAGACCTACGCCCAGCCGCCGAGGCAACGCGCGACCGATCGCACGAAGCTCCACGCGCACGTGCAGGCCGCCCTTGCGCACGTGCCGGGGGCGCGGTTGTCGAGCGACTCCGCGTACACCGAGGTCGATCTGGCCATCGACTACGCCGAAGACGCTTCGTTGGGGCCTTCGGCCGCCGACGCGCTCGAGAAGTTCCTCGTCAAACGCGGCGTCACCGCCGTGCGCAGCTCGGTGCACGTGAACTGCTGGCTGGGGCGCTTCGACAAGCTCTCTGCCGTGCGGCGCTTCGCAGAGCTCGAGTGGAAGAAGACGGTGCGGCCTGACGAGCGCCGATTCGCCTACGTGGGTGACTCGTTCAACGACGCTCCGATGTTCGGGGCGTTCCCGCTGTCCATCGGGGTGGCGAACGTGCGTGACGTGCTCGAGCAGCTCGACGCGAAGCCCCGTTTCGTCACCCGCGCGCGTGAAGGTAAAGGCTTTGGCGAAGTCGCCGACGCGATCATGCGCGCACGAAGGAGAACCACATGAGTCATCTGGTCAAAGTCGCCGTCAAGCCGGGCCTGGGCCGTCACATTCGTGCAGGCCACCCCTGGGTGTTCAAGAAAGCCATCGAGAACCCGCCCCGCATCCCGATTGGCGCGGTGGTCGATCTCACCGACGAAGGGCGCTTCGCAGGCCGCGGCTATTGGGATCCGCTCTCGGCCATCGCGGTGCGCGTGCTCACCACCGACCCGCACGAGACCATCGACGCCGACTTCTTCGAGCGGAAGGTGCAGCAGGCGCTGCAGTCGAGGCACCAGCTGATCGACTTCAAAGGCACCAACGCCTACCGGCTCATTCACGGCGAAGGCGACGGGCTGCCGGGGGTGATCGTCGACCTCTACGACGGCTTCGCGGTGATGAAGCTGTACTCGGCGGGGCTGACGCCGCACCGGCCCCTGATCGTCGAGGCGCTCGAGAAGATGGTGCCCGGTCTCAAGGGCGTGGTGGGCCGCGACGAAGTGGGCCGCGACGACGCCGACGTCGATACCGAGAAGGGCAACGGCAAGGTGCTCGCGGGTCTCGAAGCGCCGCAGCCGCTGGAGATCCTCGAACACGGGGCGCGTTTTCTGGTCGACGTCTACGCAGGTCAGAAGACCGGCTTCTTCCTCGATCAGCGCGAGAACCGGTTCATGGTGCGCCGCATCGCGAAAGACCTCGAGGTTCTCAACTGCTTCGGGTTCACGGGCGGCTTTTCCGTCAACGCGGCGCTGGGTGGGGCGACGAGCGTGTTCACCGTCGATCAAGACGACGACGCGATCGCGCTGGCCCGCGAGAACTTCACGCTCAACGGCATCAACGCCAGTGCGCACGACTTCCTCGTTGCTGACGCCTTCGAGTTGCTCGATTCGTTCAAGAAAGAAGGCCGGAAGTTCGATCTGATCATTCTCGACCCGCCCGCCTTTGCGAAGAGCCAGAAGGCGGTCGAGAGCGCGCTCGATGGCTACGCGTCGCTCAACCGCCAGGCCCTCGCGGTCCTCAAACCTGGGGGGTTGTTGTGCACCGCCAGCTGCTCTGCGCGGGTCAGCCCGGAAGCGTTTTTTGATGCGATCAAAGACGGCGCGCACAACGCGGGGGTCGACCTGGCCCTGGTCGAAGAACGTTTTCAGCCCCCGGATCACCCGGTGCGGTTGCAGTTTCGCGAAGGTAAGTACCTCAAGTTCTTCGTGCTTCGGGCGCGCTGAACCCAGGTCCCCAGATTTCTTGCACACACCGGTCAGCCGCCGTGTCTCCAAAGCCGAAGCGGTTGACTTCACCCCCGCCCTGCGCCAGACGGCGCCGGACTCTTCAGGCCGGTCTCACCAAACATAAGGGATACACAAAAATGCGTTCCATGAAGCTCGTTGCCCTCGGCGCTCTCTCGTTACTCAGCCTCGCCGGCTGTCTCCAGGGCCAGCCCCGGATCTACCGCGTCGCTTTGGACGAGACGCCCATCCGCACCGTCAATACGCCGACGTGCTTCCGCAACAGCGTGTTGCCGACCGGTCGCAACAACACCACCGAGCTGAACTACCGTTCGGAAGACGAGTGGGTCATTTGGGGCGGGGCCGGTACGAAGGAGTATCTCGACCTCGGCACGCAGGCGTGGACTCTCGGCGACGCTCCTGTGATTCGCGTCACAGACCTCATCGAAGGCGAGGACAAGGTCTTCACCGCCACGCGCAATGTCCAGACCCCTTTTGGTGATCGATATACCGAGCTTCGCGCAACCAACGTCTCGGCCACGTTCGACGACTACTCGGCCGCGCCGGTGGGCACCATTTCACTCAACTCACAGTTCGCCTGCGCTAAGGGATCGGGCGGCGAATGCCCTACGGGGATGAACATCGCCCAGGACGCAGCCAGCTGCCAGGGCAACCTCAAGTTCGTCGCGCGCCGCATCGACGTGCAGCAGCTGACCGCCTACGACAACAACCCGTAATTTTCGGGCCTGTTACAGCTCAACGCGGGAGTCCTGGAAACAGGGCTCCCGTTTTCTTTTTTGGAGTGCTGCATGGTGGTGAAAGGCCAGTACCTCGAGCGGCCGACGCTCATCCCTCTCGCCAACGGGCTGGTGCTGGAAGGCGTCTCACACCGCGGTGAGCTGCGGCCGGGGTTGTTGGTGCTCCCGCCTCCGCCGGTGGAAGGCAGCGGCATGGATCACGTGGTGGGCGCTGAGCTCGCGTACGCCGTGTCGCATCGTGGTCACCCCACCTTGCGCTTCAACTACCGCGGGGTCGGTGGCAGCCAGGGCGAGCCTTCGCGCAATCCACTGGAGTGGGTGGAAGACGCGGTCGCCGCGCTTCAGCTCGCGGTGGACAATTCAGGGGGCGAGCGGGTGGTGGTGGCCACCATCGGCGCATCGGATGCAGTCGCCTTGCGGCTGGCCGAGCTCAAGCAACTCGCGGGCCTCATCTTGATCAACCCGTCGATGGCCCGGCCTTCCGACTTCGAGACCTGCCCGACGTTGGCATGGCCGTTGGCGGTGATCGTGGCCGAACATGACGAGCGCCAGGACCGTGGTCGGTGGGCCGCGGTGCTCGCACGCCATGATGGCGAATTTACGGTGATCCCCGGCGCGACGCGGACCTACCAACGCAACCTTCCCATCGTCGGCAAGGCGGCGGCCTCCCTTGTCGGGCGGGTCAGTGGACGCGTGGAACCGGGCTGAACCACACTCCTTCATGCTTCTTCGCGGCGCGGCGGGGGAACTTGTGTGCAGATCCAATCGTTGTCTCCATCGTTCGTAGCCGCCTGTGCGAGGCCTCCCAAATGCGAAAGCTGCAGACGTTGTCGACGGTCGTGATGCTGTGTCTCTCTCTGGGTGCCTGTACCCGCGACGCGGCGGAGGGGCCTGATCTCAGCCGCCCCGCCTACGTCACCGCCGATCTGCCCGATGACGTCAGCACCCGCGTGCCGGGCCGCATCGTCGTCGACTTCGTCGATGGCACCACCAAGGCCGAGTTCGACGAGCTGGAGCAAGACTGGGGCCTCGACCTCGAGTTCAACTCGGAAGAGGAAGGCCCGCAATCGGCCATCACGCAGGGCGCCTACGAAGGTGACCTCGAGGTGCTGCTGGCGAAGATCAAGGCGAACCCGAAGGTTGAGGCCGCCGAGCCGCTGATGACCGTCAAGAAGAGCGACTTCGTGCCCAACGACCCGATGTATGCGCAGCAGTGGAACCTGAAGGCCATCAACATGGAAAAGGCCTGGGAGACCTCGCGCGGCAAGGGCGTGGTGGTCGCCGTGCTCGACACCGGCATCGCCTTCGAGAACCACGA
>JAYTAT010000585.1:0-3563 GCA_043737315.1 Archangium sp. | reverse complement strand
TCGATGAGATCGTTGCCTGCGTGCAGCTCGAGCCCGATGTCCCGGTAGTCGCCGAACCCCGCGAGCGCGACGCGCCCGTCGCGCACGCTGGCGTCGCCGACGAACTTCGGCAGGCCCAGCACGCCGCTGACCCGCCCCGTCAGGTCGACGCGGCCGGCCACCACGCGCAAGAGCTCGGTCGCGCCTGACAGAAAGCTCACGTCGAAGTTGCGCGAGTCGAGCGTGACGTCGACGGGCGCCTTTTGCCACTCGAGCCCACGCCGCAGCCCCGAGAGCCGCAGGTCGAGGCCGGTGGTGCCCTTCGCCTTGAAGTCGTCGCGCCCTTCGCCGCCCAGCGCCACGGTGAAGCGCTGCTCGGTGCCGGAGCTCTTGATTTCGAAGCGGCCGCTGCCCAGCTGCACCTTGTCAAAGCGCAGGTCTTGGAGCGCCCCCACCACGCGGGCGCTGGGCGACTCGAGCGTGCCGCTGGCCTCCAGGGTGGCGCTGATCAACCCTGAAGGCGCCCTCTCACCTTCTTGCGTCGTCATCAACGAAGCGAAGGAGAACGGCTTGAGCGTCACGGCCACCTGCAGCGGCGTGTCGCGCAACGACGCGATCATCACGTCGGCGTTGCCCCCCTCTTTGAGCAGCGCGCCCAGCGCACGCTCTGGCAGCGCTTGGACCGACGCGGTCAGCTCGAGGGCCAGTTCTGCGTTCACCGAGCCCGTGCCGGTCAGGCGTGTGTGGCCGGCACCCGTCTTGAGTTCCAGGCGCGCGCTCGCCTTGCGCAACGGGGGGAACGTCACGTCGTCCAGGCTGAGGGACAGATCGCCTGTGGGCGCCTTGGCGGTGCCGGTGATGGTGCCGCTCAGGCTCACCGCGCCGACCAGCTCGTCATCGGGCACCGGGCGCAGCGCGTCGAGTTGACGCAGGTCGAGGTGTCGCACGTCGACCGCCAGCCTGACCGGCAACGAGAGCAGGTCGTCGGCGGTGGGCACGTGTTTGCGCAACGAGGCGAGGGTGAGCGGGGTGGAGAGCGTCAGAGCGCTCGCGGAGCCCAGCGTGAAGAACTTCACCGTGGCATCGAGCGTGGCGGTCTCGGTGGTGAAGACGGCCAGCTCGAGCTCCTTCACCTCGAGGCGTTGGTCTTCCTTCACCAGCGTGAGCGATGACGAGTCGGCGGTGAAACGAACCTCCGGTCGATCGCCGCTCCCGCTGACCTCGAGCGTGCCTGAGACCTTGCCTTCCACCGGCAGCGCCTGGCCCAGCTGACGCTGCAGCTCACTTGCAGGAATGTCCTTCACCGTGAAGCGCGCCGTGCCTTCGCCGGGCCTCTCGGAGAGGAACGCGATCACTGGTAGATCGAACGTGCCGTCGACCTGACCCAGCGCGCTGCGGGCGCTCAACGTGCCCTTCGCGCGCTCGTCGATCCAGCTGCCCTTGAGGGCCACCTCGAGCTGGTCGAACCCTTTGACCCGGCCCGAGCTCAACTGCGCGTTCAGCACCACCTCGGGTTTGCCGGGCACGCCGCTGACCTGGGCGTCGGCGTTGAGCAGGCCCCCGAGCTGGAGCGTGGGCGGCGCCACCACGTGCGGCAACTTCGCGAGATCGAGCCGCTCGACCCGCGCCTTCGCCTCGAGCCTGCTGCGCGTCATGGTCAACGAGCCGGTGAGGACCTGATCCCCGTCGCGCAACGAGAAAGGATCGACCGTGAACCCGTCGGCCCAGCGCAGCCGGGTGGGCGCCTCCAACCGCCACTTCGCTTCGCTCGCGTTCAGCTCAATCTTCTGCAGCTCGACGCCTTGCGAGTCTTTTTCGAGCCGGCCAATCGCGTGCAACCGCAGGTCGCCCATGCCCTTGGTGGCGAGGTCCAGGTCGACCTCTCTGCCGTGGGTCAGAAAGTCGAAGGTGACCGCGTTGAACGCGCGATCCCCGAAGCGGATCTGCTTTGCGTGCAGCAAGACGTCGGTGTCGAGCGGCTGGAGCAGGTCGGGCAGGTCGGCGTTGATCTGCAGCAGATCGGCCTCGACGCCGGCGATGGCGAACCGGTCGAGCTTGCCCAGCACCTTGGCGGCTGGCCCGCGCAGCGGCCCGTTGACCGAGATGCGCAACACGCCGTGGCCGCTGAGCCCACCCACCTCGATGCCGGCGAACGCCCGCAGCGTCTTGCGCACCTGGCTCAAGTCGGCCGCGGTCAGCGTGCCGAACGCGTTCACGGTCTTCGGGCTCGCCGTGCCCCTCACGCGCAAGGCCACACCGGGGCTGGTCACCTCGAGCGCGCTCACCTTGGCCTCGCCCTTCTCGGCGGTGGCGGCGAGGCTCGCGCTGAGCAGGCGCTGGCCACCCTTCGCATCCCAGGTGGCCCTGGCGTCGAGCGTGCCGGCCAGGGTCTCGGGCCGCCAATCGGTCAAGGCGCCGGTGGCCTCGAAGCCCAGGTCGCTGGGCATCGACGCGCCGACCAGTTCTTCCAGGTCGATGTCGTCGCCGCGGGCCCCCAGCGTCTGCGCCGAGTTGGTCTCGAGGTCGTACTTCGCGTCGACCGTGACGCGCGCCTTGCCGGCAGAGAGCTGCAGCGACGCCTGCTTGGGGCTGAGCGAGCCCTTGCCGAAGACCACCGGCTTGAGGGGCCAGCTGGGAAGAAATGCGCTCACTTCACGCGGCGCGGCGACCAGCTCGTCGACCGTGACGTTGAGCCCGGGCAACTCGAGCTGCGCTTTGACCGAGGTGCCCCCGAGGGTCAGCGCGACCTCGTAGCGTTGGGGGCCGTCCTTCGTGGAGCCGCTCATCTTCGCGTGCAGGGTCTCTTCGAGCGGCGAGGTGAGCACGCTGCTCACGTCGAGCGCGCCGGTCACCTCGAGGGGGTCCAGCCGCACCCGGGCATCGCCGCGGGCGATCAGCTGCGTCGCGGTGATGCGAAGCTCTTCCTGCTGCACATCGACGAGGCCGTCGCGCAGCTCGAGCCCCTCGACCTGCACGGCCCACTTGTTGGGCCCCGCGGGTTTCACCGGCAACAGCGAAGGCGTGCTGGCGATGGCCCGCGAGAGGTTGTCTTCCTTCAAGAAGAGCCGGGGTCGATCCACCGCCACGTTCTTCAAGTTGACGCGTTGACCTGCCAGCGAAGGCAGATCGACGTCGGCCTCGAGCCGATCCAGCGAGGCGACCAGTTCACCTTCAGGCGTGAAGAGCTTGAGGTGCGTGAGCACGATGTGATCCGTGCCGCGCAGCTCGATTTGATCGGCCTCGAGCTTTCCGGCCAGCGCGTCGTCGACCGCTGCCAGCACCTTCTCGCGCAGCAGCTTCTTGCCGGCGGCGCTCTCCAGAAAAAGGGAAGCGCCGCCGAAAAGCAGCACGGGCACCAAGGCGAGCACGAGCAGCACCACCACCAACCGGCGGCGGCGTTTCTTCGCGGCAAGGGCGCGCGGATCTTCCACTTAGAAGGCCTCGCCGATCGAGAGGTGCGCGCTGCACGAGTTGTCTGGCGAACCGGCGTAGGCGGAGGCCTGGGGCGCGCGGTCGTACGGGTCGTTGAACGAATTTCCAGAGCCCAGCCCGAAGAAGCAACCCGGCGCGCTGCGGAAGGAGGC
>JAYTAT010000584.1:0-1304 GCA_043737315.1 Archangium sp. | reverse complement strand
CCTCGCAGTAGCGGCCGGTGTGCAGCTCGATGCGATCGGCGCTCACCTTGTGACACGCCTTCACCTGGTCGATGTCGGGATCGATGAAGAGCGAGGTGATGATGTCGCCGTCCTTCAGGTTCTTCACGATCTTGGCGATGGCCTCCTTCTGCGCGTTCACGTCGAGGCCACCTTCGGTGGTGATCTCTTCGCGGCGCTCGGGCACCAGGGTGACCATGTCTGGCTTGTGCTCGTAGGCCATCTTCACCATCTCCTGGGTGGCGGCCATCTCGAGGTTGAGCAAGGTCTGCACGGTCTGGCGCAGCACGCGCAAATCGCGCTCTTGAATGTGGCGACGATCTTCGCGCAGGTGAATGGTGATCTGCGCCGCGCCCGCAAGTTCCGCGATGGCCGCGGCCGTCACGGGGTCCGGGTAGGTCGTGCGGCGGGCCTGACGAAGGGTGGCGACGTGATCGACGTTGACTCCAAGACGCTGGGGCATTGGCGATTTCTACACCCGAACTTCGGGCTCGTCGCATTCGCAGAACCGGGCCCGTTAGCCTTTCTGAAATGGCTCAGCAGGCCGTGGTCATGTTTGCGGATCGCCCTCCCATGGACTGGAAGCGGGCGGCGTTGTCCCTCGCCAACGCCTGCCCCGGATTGACGTACGCAGATGCTGCGCGGGCCTGCCGGTACAGCCAGGGGTTCCTCGAGCTGATGCTCGCACCCGCCCAGTTGCAGGCGGCGGCCGCGGCGCTGACGGCAGCGGGTTGTCCCGCCTCGGTGCTCCCCATCTCGCAGCGGATCTCACCGCCGCCCGCATTCACCCTGCATCGCATCGGCATCGACGACCTCGGCCTGAGCGGACTGGAACCGAAGTCGAGCATCTTCGCGCGCGTTGCCTGGAAGCGCGTGCGCGTGCTGCACCTGGCGTGGGTGACGAACCCCGGGGAGCCTGCGGAGTTGTGGTTCGAGATGGTGCTGGCCGCGCCCTTTGCCCGGCTGCGGCTGCGCATGAACGCGTTCGTGTGCGACTCGTTTGCGGGCAGTGAAGAGAACCTGCGCGAGGTGGTGGCGCTCATCGCTCGGCACGCGCCGAAGGCCGTGAGAACAGGCCTGGTCGACGCATGCCTGGCCGGTCGCGAGTTGGGCTCGAACTGTCTCGATGCGCACGAGAACGATCGGGCGGTGAGTTGGGAGCTGACCCGCCACCAGTTGTTCGAGGGCGCAGTCGCTGAGGCACTCCCCGTCGCGGTGCCCCCGGTCAGGACTGATCGGCTGCAGCGGGCGGCCGATCTGCTCGCCCGCTATCGAAGGGTGGGGCT
>JAYTAT010000583.1:0-3569 GCA_043737315.1 Archangium sp. | reverse complement strand
CGCTGGTCGACTCGAAGAAGTTGCCGGGCATGCTGAGCCGGGCGCTCTCTGAAGTGGTCAGCCTCGAAGAGGGCCGCGCCCAGGGTGAGTTCAAGCCTTCGGTCAGCGCGCTGCTCGGGCTGCAACAGGCGCTCAAGGCCGAGCGCCCCACCCTCGACGCCGCGCAGGTAGCGCCCATCGAAGCGCTGCTGGAAGGCGCCAGGCCCAGGACCTTCGTGGTGGGCTGGAGCTCGGCTGCAGGTTTCCTCGGCAAGTTCATCGACTTCTTCCGGCTGCTGCTGGTGGCCATCGTCGGCGCCTTCGCGTTCTTCGCGCTCATCGTGGTCACCATCGGCATGACCATCGCCACGCTGCAGCGCACCACCACCATCGGCACCATGCGCGCCATCGGGGCGCAGCGGCCCTTCGTGATGGGCATGGTGATGATGGAGACGGTGATGCTCGCGCTCAGCTTCGGCGCGCTCGGCGCGGGGGTGGGCTCGCTGGCCGTCAAGTACCTGCACGACACCGGCATTCCCGCCTTCCGTGACGAGCTGTACTTCTTCTTTTCTGGCCCCGTGCTGCGGCCTGAGCTGACGGCCGGCGGCGTCGTGCTGGCCATCTTCGTCACGCTCGTCGTCAGCGTCATCGCGGTCATCTTCCCGCTGGTGCTCGCGACGCGCATTCAACCCATCGTCGCCATGCAAGCCTCGGAGTCCTGACATGAGCATGGTCTTGCGAATCGCGTTTCTCTCGCTGTGGCAGCACCGCCGGCGCACGGGCGTGTTGATGGTCGCCATCGGCATGGTCACCGCGTTGATGGTGATGATGCTGGGCATCGGCGAAGGCATGAACCGCTCGCTGGTGGAGACCTCGACCACCCTGATGAGCGGTCACATCAACGTGGCCGGCTTCTTCAAGGTCACCTCGGGCCAGGCCGCGCCGGTGGTCACCAAAGCGAAAGACGTGCTGGCGACCATCAAGAAAGAAGTGCCCGAGCTGACCTACGTCGCCTCGCGCGGCCGCGGCTGGGCCAAGGTGGTGAGCGAGACCAACAGCACCATGATTGGCCTGGGCGGCATCGACATCACCCAGGAGCAGGGCCTGCAGAAGGCGCTCAAGGTGAAGGAAGGCAAGCTGGAGGATCTCGCCAGGCCCGGTTCGATCATGCTGTTCGAAGAGCAGGCGGCCTCGCTCAACGTACGCGTGGGTGATGCGCTGACCATCTCGGCCCCCACCGCGCGCGGCACCAACAACACCGTCGACGTGGTGGTGGTGGCCATCGTCAAGGGCATGGGCATGATGAGTCAGTTCTCGTGCTTCATGAACGAGGCGACGCTGCGCCAGCTCTACCAGTTCAAGGACGACACCACCGGCGCGCTGCAGATCTACCTGCCCACCTCAGACCTGGGTGAGATCAAGAAGGTGCAGTCGCGGCTGCGCGAAGGGCTCGCCAAGGCGGGCTACACCATGATGGACGAAGACCCCCGCGCGTTCTGGTTCAAGTTCGAGAACGTCTCGCGTGAGCCGTGGGTCGGTCAGCGGCTCGACATCACCAACTGGCACGACGAGGTCAGCTTCGTGGCGTGGACGGTCGACCTGATGAGCTTCGTCTCGTTCTTCCTCGGCACGGTGCTGCTCGCCGTCATCGGGGTGGGCATCATGATCGTGATGTGGATCAGCATTCGTGAGCGCACCCGCGAGATCGGCACCCTGCGCGCCATCGGCATGCAGCAGACCTCGGTGCTGATGATGTTCCTCACCGAAGGCTTTCTGCTCGGGCTGCTGGCGACCCTGGGGGGGGCCGTCGCAGGGGTGCTGATTTCGGTCATCTTGAACTCGGCTTCCATTCCGCTGCCGGTCGGCGTTCAGTTCGTGCTGCTCTCAGACAAGCTGGTGATGCTGCCCACTGCGCAATGGGTGCTCGCCACCGTGTCGTTCATCACCGGCGTGGTGACCTTCATCTCGGTCATACCTTCGTTCATCGCCGCGCGGCTCAAGCCGGTCAGCGCGATGCAGCACGCGGGCTGATCAGACCGTCCATTCCACGCGGGGGTCAGGGGCCGTGGCGCGCGCGTTCTTTCATGGTGCGCGGTGAGGTGGGCGTGCCCCGGCGCAGCGTTTCCTGCGCTGAGAGTTCCCCGGGCACCAGCGCCACCGACATCAGCCCGTGCGAGAGCACCTCGTGTGAGGTGGAGGGCGCGGTGAGGCGCGCGAGCAACCCTTTTTCCTGGGGGTGGGTGCCCAACACGAGCATGTCGACCTGTTCGCGCGCGGCCAGCCTCAACAGCAAGTCGCCCAGGTGCCCATCACCGAGCTCGAGCATCACCCGCATTCGAATGTGGGCCGGCAGGGTGCGGAAAGCCGCTTCGGCTTCCCAGGTCAGCTCTTCTGCGAGCGCGCGGTCGCTGGCTTCGGTGCGCGGTGTCTGATCGCCGCGGCGCCGCGCGTGCTCTTCGGCGGGCGACCACAGGTGCGTGGCCACCACGTCGAGCGGGCCGTACTCGGCAAGCCCAATCAACCAGTCTCGGGCGAGCGCTGAGCTCCAGGTGTGATCGATGGCCAGCATCACCTTGAGCGGCTGCTCGCCCCTGGACCACGCCTCGAAGGGCCGCATGCTGCGCACCACGAGCATCGGCACCGAGACGCCCGAGGCGATCCGGTCGACCGGCGTGGCGAAGAGCGCGGGCTTGTGATGGCTGTCACCCACCACCAGCAGCCGTGCATCCACCTCGCTGCACAACGTTCCCAGCACCCGCTCGACCCGGCCATGGAGCACGGCGACCTCGACCTCGAGGCCCTGCTCGCGCAGCACCCGCGCCTCCTGGTTGAGCGCGTCGTGGACCGCCTGTTCCCGGTCTGACGGGGGGGTGGTGCTGAAACGCACGCCTGGCAACACCGTGACCAGCCAAAGACGCTGCTTGGTTCGTCGCGAAAGCTGGGCTGCGACGATGACGGCGTCGGAAGAAGAAGCAGTAAAATGCGTCGCACACACGATGGTCATGAGCAGACCTCCTGCGGTGGTCTCACGCATTTCTCGTTCCACCGGCAATCGGGGCGCGTGACCGTCTGGCCACGCGCAGCCGCTGCACCGTTACCGCAAACGTCGCGCGG
This sequence comes from Archangium sp., assembly GCA_043737315.1. Classification (GTDB taxonomy): domain Bacteria; phylum Myxococcota; class Myxococcia; order Myxococcales; family Myxococcaceae; genus Archangium_A. The sequence goes on along the minus strand of JAYTAT010000583.1, from coordinate 476 downwards.
GCGGCCGGGCGGGCAGGTCGTGAAGAAATCACCATGACCTCGCTCCTGAATCATCTGCAGCACCAGGTTCGGGCCCGCGTGCTGACGGGCGCTGGCTGGTTGGAAGGCAACTTTCACCTCTCTCAGCTGCACGGGTTCTCGCAGTACCTCTCGAAGAACGCCTGGTACCCCCTGACCAAAGTGACGATGGCCAAGGTGGGCGCGCTGCCGTTCTTCCAGCTCTCGCGGGCGGAGACCGTGCTGGTGGTGATCGCCTCGGCGACCCGGCCCACCCCCTCTTCGACCAGTCTGGCCCGGCCGCAAGACGCGAGCTTCGTGCTCACCCACGGCTCGGTCGATGGCGTGGTGCAGTTGCCGACGCGGCTGCGGTTGTCCGACTTCATGGACAACACCCCTGGCTTCATTCACCTGCAGCACGCTGCTGTTCGGGTGTGGGCCGAGGCGAATCTGCTGTCGTTCGATGACGTGCTGCTCAA
>JAYTAT010000582.1:0-3570 GCA_043737315.1 Archangium sp. | reverse complement strand
ACGCCGAGGTGGGCGAGGCCCTGATGGCGATGGCGAAGAAGGGCGACTCCAGCGGCTTCGTGGAAGGTGAGCTGGCGCGTGCGGTCGGCCGCACTCGGGTGAAAGGCGCGTTCGAGCTGCTCAGCTCGATGATGGACAGGCCCGCGTTTCAGGATGCCGTGCGATGCGGTGCGCTCGATGGCTTTGCAGAGCTGCGTGACCCGAAGGCGTGGAAGGTGGTGGTCGGCGCGCTTGCCCAGGGTCAGCCGGTGTTCGGCCGTCGTACGGCGGTGCTCGTGCTGGCGCGCCTCGCTGAGGTGGCTGACAAGAAGACCGAAGCCGTCGAGCGCATCGGGCAGCTGCTGCGTGATGAGAACTTCCGGGTTCGTTTGTCGGCGATCGACGCCGCGTCGAGTCTGGGCGACGAGCGGCTGATCAGTGCGTTGAGCTCGACGCCGTTTCTCGATGGCCGCGAACAACGGCTCGCCCGCGAGGCGATTCGTTCGTTGCGGGCGAAGGGTCCTGGCAAGGAGATCCAGGCGCTGCGTGGCGATCTCGACAAGGTGAAGGCCGAGCTGCGCGCGCTGCAGGAGACGGTGGGTTCGAAGAAGAAGAAGTGAGGGGCCAGCGAGTCAGTGGCTCTTCGGCTCGGGCGGCGGCGGAATCATCTCGATCGCCACCAGCAACGTCTGCCAGCTGCTGAGCTTGACCTGCCTGACCTGCGCCTTCGTGCCGTCTTCGAGCAAGACCACTTGTCCGTCAGTCATGGCCCAATGCTGCGCCCCTCACGGCCCGGCGTCATCCCGGGTGTCGAACGGGTAACGCTCACCGCAGCGGCGAAGGAGGTCGCGTGTGCGGCGCAATCACCTGCAGCGTCGGAAGGGCCGGCACGCGCTCGGTGGCAGCTCTGCCACCCAGGCGTTGCTGCGAGGCGGCGAGCCCGACTTTGCAGCGCCCGTTTTCAGGCTCCTGCTCCACGCAGCGACTGAACACCTGATGCGCCGACTGGAGCCGCTCGAGGCCCGGATTCATTTCGGCCATCATGCCCTCGGCGTAGTCGAGCTCCTTCGACTCGCCTGTAAAGGGGCTGGCCGCGATGTCAGCAGGGGGAAGCGGCGCGTTCGGCTCCATGCGCGGCATCACCGGCGCGGCGTTGACCTGCTGCAGTAAGCCCTGGCGGGGCGCGAGCATGGCGGCTTCGGCTTCTTCACGATTGACGGCCTGACGCGTGGGGCTGGGCATCAGCGCCATGGCGGGCGGGGCTGCCCCGACGGGGATCAACGCGGCGGGCGTGACCACCATGGGCGCCGGCACGTCGTTGACCAGCGTGCGCGACGCGAAGAACGCACCGGCCAGCAACAACACACAAGCGACGATCAGGATCAGAGGAGACCGCATGTTCAGCTCACCTTCGTGCCAACGAGATCTTCGAACGCGGTGATCACCGCAGAGATGTCTTGCCCACCATGACCTGACGCGCGCGCCAGGTTGTACGTCTCACGCAAGGACGCCGCGGTCGGCGTGGGCACCCGATGCGCTGCTGCGTTGTCGAGGAACAACGAGAGATCCTTGTGCATCAGGTCGATGGAAAAGTGTGTGGTGAAGTCGCGCTCGAGCATCGCCTTGCCCTTGAACTCGAAGTACGGCGAGCGGAAACCCGACGCCTGCACCACCTCGATGAGCTTGCGCGGATCGACGCCGGCCTTCTTGGTGAGGAGCAGCCCTTCACTGAAACACTGCAGCATGCCCGCGATGAGCGCGTTGCCTGCGAGCTTGACCTGCGTGCCGGTGCCCACCTCGCCGCAGTGAATGACCTTCTCTCCGACCGCCTGGAAGATCGGCGTGGCACGCGCGAGGGTCGCCGCGCTGCAGCCGGTCATGATCACCAGCGTGCCTTTTTCGGCCCCGCTGCGTGAGCCGGTCACTGGCGCGTCTGCGAAGTCGACACCCCTGGTGGCAAAGCGTGCGGCGAGCGACTGAATCAACGGCACGGACACCGTGGAGAAGTCGATGAACAGCTGGCCGGGCCTGGCGTTCTCGAACAACCCTGCCGCCACGCCTTCGAGCGCAGCGGGATCGGCCACGCAGGTACAGTACGCATCGACCTGTGCTGCGAGCGCGGCGGGGCTGGCGGCCACTTCGATGCCATCGGCCCTCAGGGCCTCTGCACGTTCGGGCGAGCGGTTCCACACCACCACTTCAAAGCCCTTCTTCTTCAGGTTCTTCGCCATGGGCGCGCCCATGGTGCCCAAGCCCAGAAAGCCGACGCGCGAGATGCTCATGGTCCGGGCGAGTAGCACTGGACCGCGCGCGAGGGGAACTCCCCCCTTGTCAGCCTGGTGACTCCGCACCGGCTCAGTCTGCGGTAGAAGTCACCGGGTCATGCCCCTGCGCTTCTTTCGCAAAGAGAACTCGAGTGGGGCCCGCCGTGAACGCGCCGAGAAGATCGAACGCGCCGTGGTCGACGGGTTTCGCCAGCTCTCCGTGCTGCTCAAGAAGGCCGCCGACGCGATCGAGACCAAGCGGCTCGAACGCAACGGCTACGACAAGCAGGAGAAGTTTCTCGAGCGCACCACCCCGAAGGATCCGCGCTGACATGTTCTATCGAGCGTTCCGAGCGCTGGCTTCGCTGGCGCTGCGCCTCTTCTTCCGCGTGGAGGCGCCCGTGGATCCCACCTCGGCGTTGAAGCTCGAAGGGCCCGTGATGTTCGTGGGCAATCACCCCAACGGCCTCATCGACCCCGGCATCCTGCTCATCCTCGCGCAGCGCAAGGTCACCTTCCTCGCCAAGGAGCCGCTGTTTCGCATGCCGGTGCTCGGTCAGATCATGCGCGGCATGGACGCCTTGCCGATCTTCCGCAAACAAGATGGGCCGGGCGACACCTCGAAGAACGAAGGCACGCTCACGGCTTCCGTGGACGCCTTGTGCCAGGGCAGGGCGATCACGCTGTTTCCTGAGGGCAAGAGCCACAGTGAACCGCAGCTCGCCGAGCTCAAGACCGGCGCTGCCCGCATCGCGCTCGAGGCCGCTCGCAGGGGCGCGAAGGTGAAGCTGGTGCCGGTGGGCATCACCTACGAGGCGAAGAACCGCTTCAAGAGTCGTGTGCACGTCGAGGTCGCGCCCTGTCTCAACGCCACCGACTTCCTCGAGAGGGCGGGTGAAGAACCCCACGAGGCGGCGCGCCGCTTCACGGACGCCATCGCCACCGCGTTGCGGCAGGTCACGATGAATCTCGACGCCTGGGAAGACTTGCCGATTCTCGAGACCGCTGAGTCTCTCTACGCCCTCGCGCGAGGTGAACAGGCCGGCAGTGCCGACCGCCACAAGGCGTTTGCACGCGGCATGTCGCTCTTGAGGGAAGAGCAGCCGGCGCGGTTCGAGAAGCTCAAGCACGCGCTGGCCGCCTATCGCGCGCGCCTCGCGTTGCTTTCGGTGACGGCCGACGATCTCACCTCGCAGTACCGGCCTCGCACCGTCGCCTTCTTCATCCTGCGAAATTGCTTCGCCGTGCTCTCGGCGCCGCTGGTGCTGCTGGGTTTCGCGCTGTTCGTCATTCCGTACTACCTGCCGCTGCTCGCCGTGAGAGCCGC
>JAYTAT010000581.1:0-3585 GCA_043737315.1 Archangium sp. | reverse complement strand
CACAAGACGTCGTCGCGCTGTCGGCGGGCCGCATCGTGAACGTCGATTGGAATGGCTACCTGAAGCTCATCGCCACCACGCCGCAGTGGGGGCGCTTTCACGCCACCATCATGGAGCGGCTGCTCCTGATGAAGTCCGAGCGTGAGCGCCAGCTGCTGGCCTCTGATGCGGCCGGGCGCCTGGCCTGGTTCGAGCGGCGCTTCTCCACCGCGGCGAGCCTTCTTCCCTTGAAGGAGGTCGCCAGCTTTCTGGGCATCACGCCCGTGTACTTGAGCCGGCTGCGCAGGCGCCGCGTGTTGGAGCGAAGGCGCCGCTGACCTTTTCTGAACCTGGTTCTATTGGCCCTGCCGAACCCGGCGACTACGCCCACGGTCATCGGGGGTCAGCGATGACTGAAGAACTCGAGCGCGGTTCGAGGTTGGGCAAGTACGAGATCCACGGCCGGCTCGCTTCAGGGGGCATGGCCGAGCTGTACCTCGCCTCACTCGCGGGCCAGGGCGGCTTCCGCAAGTTCGTCGCGCTCAAGCGGGTGCTGCCGTCGATCGCGCAAGACGAGGCCTTCACCCGCATGTTCCTCGACGAGGCGCGCATCACCGCGGCGCTGTCTCACGCGTCGATCGCCCAGGTGTACGAGCTGGCAGAAGATCCGCACACGCACGAGCCGGTGCTGGCGATGGAGTTCATCGCGGGTCAGAACCTCGAGCAGATCGTCAAGCGCGCGCGATCCCGATCGATCACCCTGCCTCCGGAATTCACCTGCCGATGGGCCCACGACGTGTTGCTCGCGCTCCAGTCGGCGCACGCGTTCGTCGACCCGGCGACCGGCAAACCGATGGAGGTGGTGCACCGCGACATCAACCCCCGCAACGTGATGGTCACCTACGCAGGCGGCACGAAGATCGTCGACTTCGGCATCGCCCGGGCGCGCGGGCGGCTGCATCAGACGCAAGCCGGGTTCGTGAAGGGCACGCTGCAATACATGGCGCCCGAGCAGGTGACCGCGAAGGCCGTCGACGGGCGCACCGATCTCTTCGCAGCGTCGATCCTCTTCTACGAGCTGCTCGCGGGGCGAAGGCTCTTCGACGCGCCGTCTGAGATCGAGACGATGACGCGCGTCGCGTCAAGTGACGTTCCTGACCTGGCGCAGCTCGCGCGACACCTGCCTCCCGAGCTCACCGCCGCCGTGATGAAGGGGCTCGCGTGTCGGCCGGAACATCGCTGGCAGACCGCGAGGTCGTACGCGCGTGCCATCGATCGTGCGCAGCCCGAGGCCTTCGACGATCAGCAGATGGCCGAGCTGATGGGCCGTCTCTTCGAAGACAAGATCGCCGTGACCCGCAGCATGCTCTCGTCGGGCGCACAGGCGACGGTGGCTGATCTGCGTTTGATCACGAAGCGCGGTGACTCAGACACGCAGGTCGAGCCCCCGGTCGCCCTCACCCACCCGGGCTCGTCGGAGCTCACCTTGCTGAACCTCGAGCCCGTGTCGACGCGGCAACGCAAGACCCCTTTATGGGTCTACGTGCTGGGCGCGCTCACCGGGCTCGCGGGGTTGATCATGCTTACGATGTTGGTGCTGCTCCTCGTGCCGCCCGGTGGCTGAGGGATTTCGTGGGGTCAGTCGACGGACCTGCGACTTCGGCGGGTGACCGCGAGGGAAGAGGCTGAGCTGACGCCTACGGTCCGGCGTCGGCCCGATTGCCTGAGGCGGTGAGCTGGGTCTTGAGCGCCACGGCATCTGGATTCTTCGAATCGACGAAGAGCACCTGCTCGACCAATTGCAGCGCGCGGGGCACGTCACCTTTCGCCTGTTCCCGGGCGAGCTCCAGCGGCTTGCCCACAAAACGGGTGAAAGCCCTTTCCGTCATCTTGCCGCGCACGGTCGGTGAGATGGTGCGGTCGAGCTCGAGAAACGACTTCGCCTGATCGGGGGTGAACTCGTCGATGTGGTTGGCAAGAAAGTTATATTCGGCCAGCTGCGCGTTGAGTGGGCCGCAGGTCTTCGGTTCGCGCTTGAGGCCACGGCGCGCCCACCCCTGAGCGTTGGAGAGATCGCCCGCGAGGAAGAACAGCTTCGCGGTGTCGTACGCCGTGGGGCCCGGCGCGAGCTTGGGGTTTTGCTGTTTGGGCTTCGGTGCAACCGGGGGTGCCTGGGTGACCAGCAACCAGAGCGTGAGCGCGAGCAGCATCAGTAGGCGTTCTTCGAGAGGAAGCCGCCCAGCGCGGTGCGCACCAGGATCTTGAGGTCGAACATCAGCGACCAGTTCTCGATGTAATAGAGGTCATAGTCGATTCGATCCTTGATGCTGGTGTTGCCGCGCAGCCCGTTGATCTGCGCCCAGCCGGTGATGCCCGACTTCACCATGTGCCGCAGGTGGTACCGGGGGATCTGCTTCTTGAACTCTTCGATGAACACCGGGCGTTCAGGCCGCGGGCCCACGAGGCTCATGTCACCTGCGAACACGTTCCAGAACTGAGGCACCTCATCGAGCGAGGTGCGCCGCAAGAAGGTCCCGATGGGCGTACGCCGCGGGTCGCCTTCAGTGGCGAACTGAGCACCCTCTTTCTCGGCGTCGACCTTCATCGTGCGGAACTTGTACATGTGAAAAAGCTGGCCATCGATGCCCATCCGCTCCTGAGCGAACAGGACGGGGCCTCGGCTGGTGAGCTTCACGAGAATCGCCAGCACCGCCATCCACGGCGCCAGAAAAAGCAGGGCCAGCGAGCTGACGAGGATGTCGAACACCCGCTTGGCGATGCGGTTCCAGCCCTCCATCGGCGCGCCTTGCAGGCTGATGATGGGCAGGCCGCCAAACTCTTCCAGCCCGCCGCGCAGCGTCACGTAGCTGAAGAGATCGGGCACCACCTTCACGTCGATGGTGCGCAGCGCGAGCACCTCCATCAGCTCGCGCATCTGGCCCTGTTCCTCCAGCGGCAGGGCGAGGATCACCTGGTCGACCGGCTTCTCGTCGAGCACCTTCGCCAGATCGGCGAACAGACCCACCACCGGCACGTTGAGGATCCTGCTGCCCACCTTCTCGGGCCTGCGGGTCAGCAGCCCCGTGACGGTGAAGCCCAACTCGCGGTGCAGCTCGATGGTCTCCACCACCCGCTTGCCCAGCGTGCCTGCGCCCACCACCAGGATGGTCTTCAGGTTCACGCCGCGTCTGCGCAGCTCGTTGAAGATGGTGCGAAACCCCAGGCGCACCGACGAGACCGCCAGGAACGCGTAGGCCGCGAAGAGCACCACGGTGAGCCGGCTGTAGCGCTCGCGGATGAAGTACGAGACGCCGACCAACACCAGCGTCGCCAGGGCGGTCGCCTTGAAGACCTCGAAGACCTCTGAGATGTGCGAGCGGCCGCGGTTGGTCGTGTAGAGGTTCGACCCCCGAAACATCAGGGGGAAGATCACCAGGATGAGGGCGATGGTCTCCAGCGTCTCTTCGGGTGGCGGGAGCCCCTCGAAGGGAAACCAGGTGAAGCGGGTGTACCAGGCGGCGGCGAACGCGATGATCAGCGCCACCAGATCGGTGACGAGCTTGATCGAGTTGTAGAAACGCTGGAACCGGGTGAACACGACTGAGG
>JAYTAT010000580.1:0-8806 GCA_043737315.1 Archangium sp. | reverse complement strand
AGCCCGGGTAATCCCCCGAGCGGTCTCCTGAAGGCGTCATGAAGCATCCGCCGTGCCCGCTGCGGGCACTCAGTCGAGCGGGTAGTCGATGTAGCCCTCGGGCCCGGGCGTGTACGCGAGCTTCATGTCGGGAGAGCGCAGCTGCTGACCCGTCTTGAGCTTCTTCACCAGGGTGGGGTTGGCGAGAAAGGGGCGGCCGAACGCGACCAGCTCGCCGCGTTTTGCTTGCAACGCCGCCTCAGCCTTCGGCCCGTCGAAGCCACCCGAGATGATGAACGTGCCGCCGAACGTTTCGCGCAAGCCGGCCGTGAGCTCAGCCTTCGGCGCAGGGCCCCCCATCGTGGTGTGGTCGACGAGGTGCACGTAGAGCAGGCCTGCGGCCCGGAGCTCTTTCATCAACTGCAGGTAGACCGCGTCGGTGTCGGCGTCGGGCACCATGGCGCCATTGCCGCCCTGCGGGCTCAAACGAATGCCCAACCGATCGCCTCCGATGGCAGCGGCGGCTCGGCGCGCGACTTCAGCGGCGAAGTGAACCCGGCCTGCGATGGAACCACCCCATGCATCGGTGCGGTGATTGGAGGCGGTGTTGAGGAACTCTTCGATGAGGTACCCGTTGGCGCCATGCAGCTCGACGCCGTCGAAGCCCGCGGCGATCGCTCGCTGGGCGCTGGCGACGTGCTCCGTGAGTGCCTTCTCGATGTCGGCCTCAGTCATCACCTCTGGCACGGGGTGCGGCTGCAGACCCTGCGCGTCGGTGTACATGTCGCCCACGAGCGCGACCGCTGACGGCGCCACGACGCGCGCACCCTTCGGAAGATTCGCGGCATGGCCCACCCGGCCGGTGTGCATCAGCTGCACGAAGATGCGACCTCCCGCCGCGTGCACCGCGTCGGTGACCTTCTTCCACGCGGCCTGCTGGGCGTCGTCGAACAAGCCGGGAATGCGCGCGTAGCCGAGGCCGTCGGGCGAAGGTGAGGTGCCCTCGGTGATGATCAACCCTGCGGCGGCGCGCTGCGCGTAATAGGTCGCGACGATGTCGGCGGGGATGTTGTTGGGAGAACGGCTGCGCGTCATCGGCGCCATCACGATGCGGTTCTTCAGCGTGACCCGGCCCAACGTGAACTCAGAGAAAAGAAGATCGCTCATGGTGAGCAGCAGATGCGCCCCCGGCGCAGTGGTCGCGCGGGTATTTTGTCACGGCCCTCCGAATGGGCAGGCGTTCAGAGTTCAGGGCTGCACGCGCACTTCGATGGGCGCGGCCAGCAGGTTGTGGAGCACCTTGCGGCGTCGGCGCCAGGGCAACCCGTCGTAGATGAGCACCTCGACGGGTCTCCACAGCAGCACCCAGCCCGAGATGGTCAGGACCTCTTTGAGCGCCGCGCCGAACGCGTTGGTCAGCTCGAGGGCCACCACCTGGGCCAGGCCGATGAAGAGGGCGATGAAGCCGAACGCGATGAGCATCGTGATCAAGCCCAGCTGCACGTCACGATGCCGGCCGCGGATCAAGCGCTCCAGCTCGTAGGTGAAGTGTTCGCGCACGGGCACCTCGAGCGCCTCGAGCTCGCAGGGTTTCTCGACCCAGAAGACCAGCCGCGGAGGGCCCCGGGCGAGCAGGTCTTCGGCCGATTCGATGAGGTACTCGTGCAACCCGGGGTCGAGGTCGCGGTCACGAAAGGGAGCGGGATCACGCTTGTCGAACAGGTGCTCGATCGCCGGCACCCGCACGTCGACACAGGGTTGGCCCTTCTCTTCGCGGTACCGCGGCATGCCGTCACTTTAGGCCCGGTATTGCGTGCGGCAACGACGACGGTTGGCCCACGTGCATCACCCCTGGCAAGACGAGAGCCGCAGACGGCCACCCCGTGACATGTTGGGCTCATGACTGACGAGTTGGAGCTTGACTGGGGCAGCCGCAAGCCGCGCAAACCTGATCAGGCGACCGATCCACAGCCGGAACAGAAGCAGCCCGAAGACAACCCGCTTGGCGTCCGGATCTCTGGAATCGAAAGGGCAGGCGTTCAGCGCGATACGCGCTCGAAAGGGCTCCCGCCCGGTCACCCCAACGCGATGCCAGAGGGTCTGCTCTTTCGCGTGGGCCGCTTCTTCAGCGATCGCTCATTGCGCATCAACCAGGCGTTCGAGGTCGCGCAGGCGATCGTCGGGTGGGACCAGGCCAATCGGTACTCAGTGCGCGGTGAAGACAACTCGCACCTCTTCACCGCCGCGGAGCAGAGCAACGGCGTGGTCGGCGCGCTCAGCCGCAACTTCAACCCGTTCTATCGGAACACCACCGACTGCCTGACGGACGACGGATCGTTGTTCATGCGGCTCACGTTTCCTTTCCGGTTCCTGTTTGCGCGCTGCGAGGTTCTCGCGTGGAACGAACAGCCGCTGGGCGCTGTGCAGAACCGGTTTCATCTCCTGAAGTATCGCGGCGACATCGTGGGCACGAACGACGCGCTGCTGCTCGAGGTGCACGGGCCGTGGCTGAAGATCCTCAGCTGGACTGATTGGGAGTTCGAGGTGCGCAAGGGCGAGCGCGTGGTCGCGCGAATCAAGAAGCACTGGGGCGGCTTCTTCAAGGAGGCGTTCTCCACTTCCGACAAGCTGAGCGTCGAGTTCGTTGACGTGCCCGATCCGCGCTTGCGTCTGCTCGTGTTCGCTGCCTCGTTGATGGTCGACAAGTCAGCCTTCGAGCAACGTGGCCGCGGTCAAACTTCGATCACCGACCTCCTGACGGGTTGAGGGTCAACGGCCGCGGTGACGTGCGTGGTGGCGCAGGGCAATTCCAGGGGGGCCCGAAGGCACGCGACATGCCCCCTTCAAGACGGTAGCAACGCATCAGCCGAGCGCAGGGATGGGGCGAACAATCAGTTCCGCGCCGCAACCGCCTGACGCGATGTCTGGCAGTCGTGGTGCAAACAGGTCAGCCTTCGAAAATCGAAGCTTCGACCGGTGCGCCTTCTCTTGTTCTCGCTCGTGGTGTTGCTGTGCGCGTGTCTTCCTGCGGAGACGACCACAGACCCGTGCGCAGATGCCGGGGTTGCGGCGCCGACGACGCTCGTCAGCGGGCGCGCCATGAAGAATCTCGCGGTGACGGCCGATGCGTTGGTCTACGTCGACACCGAAGGCCGCGGCACGTTGCGCCGCGCATCGCTCGACGGCTCGAACGACACGGCGCTGTACGCGGCACCGATGGGCAAGCGGCTCTTCGACTCCCTGGTGGTCGGAGACACGGTGTGGCTCTTCGAGCAGGAAAGTGCGCTCACCGGGATCATCACCCGCGTGCTCAAGGTGCCGCTCGCTGGTGGCGCGCCGGCATCGCTCGTCCTCGCTGGCGCCCCCGTGTTCTTCCTGCGTCACGAGGTGTCGCCCGAGCGCTTCTTCGTGCGCGTCGCCAACAGCGGCAGTGAAGCAGGCGAACTCTTCGCGATGGCCACCGACGGAACGCTGACCCGCTTCCTCGGGCCGAAGAACCTCGACTTGGCGCAAGTCACCGACGACGGCATCTTCTTCATGTATCGACCGTCGATCGGCGACGACGCGAGTTCACGCGCGCTGCACCGCGCGGCGAAAGAAGCGAACGCCACCGACGCTCAAGTCGGAGAAGTGCACTGCCGCGGCGACTTCTACCGACTCGCTGGCGGCAACCTTCTATGCGCAGGCTATTCGTCGACGGGCACCGGCTCGCCGCGCTCGGTTCACATCACGCAGCTCGACGCAAATGGCGGCAACCCGCGCACGCTGGTCGACTTCTCAGACGTCAAAGGAAGAGCGTTCAGCAGCGCGTCGGTCGCCGCAGAAGTCGGCGATGAAGTGTTGCTGAGCTTCTCGGGTTCGAGCGACACGTTACCGCTGCTGGCCGTGAAGACATCGACCGGCGCGGCCCGAGCCATCGCGTGCAACGTCACGGCGCCCCGGTTCGATACCGGCAGTGGCCGTGCCGAGGTCGTCGTCGTCGGTGACTCCGTGTACTGGATTGCCCAGGGCGCGCGGCGTGCCACCGGAAACCATCTTCAAGGCCTCGCTGCGCTGAGGGCTCAGCGCAGACACTCGGCGCACGGGCTGACCACGGTACCGACGAAGAACGACGGTGAGCCCACGGCCTTGATTCCCATTTCCGCGCTCGATCGCTGCCGGTGCTCGAAGACCGCGACACCACGTAGACCTTCCGCAACCGTGAGGACCCAACGGCGTTAGCGTCACCGCATGTCGCAGGTCTTTGTGCTCACCACCACGCCTTCTCTTCCCTCACGCTCGGCCCTCGAGATCGCCGCGCGCGAACTCGAGGTCGAGCTCGACTGGAAGGAATCACCCACCGGCCTCACCCTCGGAGTGAACGGTGCGACCGTGCGAGTCAGCGCGATACCCGGCCCCGTGCCGAACGCCGAAGCAGACACCTCAGCCTTCTTGAGTCTCTCCGCGGTGAACGGCCGTTGGCGCCTGGGCAAACACACGTCGCACCTCTTGCTCGCCCTCGAAGGCACGATGCAGGCGAAGTCAGCGGGCCTGATGAACCGTCTTTCAGGCGCAACACGTTCGGCGACGAAGCTCGAGCAGCTCTGTGTCTTCACCCGCGTGGTGGCCGCGGTCACGAAGGCCAGCAGCGGCCTCGGAGTGCACTGGGCCGCCGCCCCCGTCACGCACGCACCTGACTTCTTTTCGCAAGTCGCGAAAGACACGACGCTGCCGTTGCCGTTGTGGGTCGGGGTCAGCCTCACGCCTGAACCCGGCGGCCGCACCAGCGTGCTGAGCTTTGGCATGCAGCAGCTCGAACTGCCCGACCTGTGGCTGAACGGACCTGCGGCAGACGAGCTGCCCGACACCATCGACTTCTTCTTCAGCGCGCTGGCGACCATCGCGGAACGTGCACGCGCACCCGAAGAAGGCGAGACGATCCCGCGTTCGTTGCTCAGCCGGCCGCGCGTCAGCTACGGAGCGTCGCCTGTCGACGCCGCCGCCCGCGTGTGGAAGCTCGACCTGTAATCAAGAGCGGCGCGAACCAGAGAATAAGGGCGCAGACCACCCCGGGCGCCATCGCGGGGATTCATTCGCCTCTGGCGATCGCGTTGAGGATGACACTGGCCATCACCAGCGCTCCACCAAAGGCCAACCACACCCTCACATCGGCGCGTGGCTCGAGGCATGCCAGCTGAGGCTCTGTCGGGTGATGCCGCACGGTGACCTCGCGCCCCACGGGATGCGCATTGACCTGCTCGCCGGCGAGCGCCGCGTTCGTTTCGATGAAGTCACCGAAGAAGACGGTGTGGCCCGTCAGCTTCTGCGCGCCGACCTGGTACTCGTAGCGGATGCGCGCTCGCGCACCGCGCTGCCGCACTGGCTCGAGCACGCTTCTGATGATCTTCCCGGGCACGGAAGGCCAGCTCGTCGCGCTCACCGCCCGAAAGCCGAGCCTTCCCGACCAGAAGGCGGCGCCGAGCATCACGAACACGCCGATGCTGCCCGGGAGCCATTGAACGATCGTCACCTTCTCATCCCCTTTACTGATCAGGCCGTGTGGCCGTAACAGGGCGCGCCCAATTTTGCGATCGACGAATCGCGCGTCATGTTTCAGGCTCATGCCGTCGATTGAACGCGTGTCTCTTCCACGCACCGATGCGGCCCTCGCTCACCTTCCTGATGACCTGCATTTCTGAAACTTGTGACAATGCGAACCATGCACCCGTCGATGAACAGCCCTGGCTTCCGCGCGATCATCAGCGAGCTGGGTGAAACGCCGCTGGAAGCGATCGAGCAACATCTCACGCTCGAGCCGATGGCACCGCCCGACCCCACCCAACTCACGCCCCACGACGTGATCGTCGCGGTGAAGAGTGCAGCGATCGGCTGGGTCGATTTGATCATGTCGAGCGGGCAGTACCAGCACCTGCCGAAGCCGCCGTACACGCCGGGGCTCGAGTACGCGGGCGAGATCGCGTGGGCGGGCGCTGAGGTGAAGCACGTGCGTGAAGGCGCGCGCGTGCTGGTCGACGGCTTCGTCGCGGGGCCCCGCTCGCTGGGCAACTACCAAGCTGCGGGCGGCTTCGCGACCTGGGCGGTGGTGCCCGGCTTTGCGGTCAAGCCGATTCCCGGAGCGCTCTCGTTCGATCAAGCGGCCAGCTTGCTCGGCAGCTACGAGACCGCCATTCACTGCCTGGTGACCCGCGGCCGCTTGAAGGCGGGCGAGACGGTGCTCATTCTCGGTGCGTCGGGCGCGACCGGCCTCGCTGCCGTGCATGTGGCGAAGTTGATGGGCGCGAAGGTGATCGCCGCCGGCCGCAGTGACCAGAAGCTCGCAGTGGTGAAGTCGCAGGGCGCGGACCATGTCATCAACAGCAGCACCGGCGCGTTCCGTGAAGAGGTGAAGGCGCTCACCGGCGGCCACGGGGTCGACGTGGTCTACGACGGCGTGGGTGGTGAGCTGTCGATCGAAGCGCTCAAGTGCGTGCGCTTCGGGGCGCGATTTCTCATCGTCGGCTGGGCCTCCACGCCTTTCGTGGCGAAGGGCAAGGGTCAACGGGGTGCGCCCAACGCCAATCAACTGCCTACCAACCTCATCATGATGAAAGGCCTCGACGTGCTCGGTTGCCCCACCGTCATCTCGGCAGTCAATGATCCGACGCTGCGTGCACCCCGCCACGAGCTCATCTGGCGCTGGGTCGAATCGGGCGAGCTCACGCCTTTCGTGTCGAACGTCTTTCCGCTGTCCGAGGTGAAGGAGGCGATGCGCGCGAAGTGGCGCGGCGACTTCATCGGCGGCGGCGTGCTGCACCCTTGATTTCGGTTTTCCGAAGATGCGGGGTCGCGGATGACGTCGTGGGGTGAGCGAGCCTGTCACGGCGATCGCTCCGACCCGGATTGATGGGCCCTGGGGTCAACGCCACAAGCCGACGGCCCGAAGGGCACCCACCAATCGCAACACCGGCTCACGCGGCGCGCCACTCTCGAGCAGCTCATTGAGCCGCGCACCTTTCGCCAACTTCCTGGCCAGCCGCAGCTCAGCGGGTCCCAATTCGAGCAAACCGAACGCAGGCGCGCTCTCATCGAGCGGCATCGGCTCTTCATCTTCTTCAGCCGAAGCCATCAACTCGCTTTCGATCACCGCCAGGGGCACCCACGAGCGGAACGCGGTCGCCACCGCCGCGGTCAACGAAACCTGCAACGTCGTCGGGGCCGAGCTCAGCGAATCCACCGTCACCACGCCGCGCATCGACAGGGCGGCACCCAATCGAAAGACCACCTGGCGATCCACCGCGGCCAAAAGATCTTCTCGCGACAACAGCCCATCGGTGACGAGCTGCTCACCCAGCAGCGTCTTGCGCCGCGCCGCTTCAGCTGCCACCGGCTCGAGGAGCACGGGGTCGAGCAGGCCTTCGCTCACCAACATGTCGCCGATGCGTTCGGTCTTGAGGTTGCTCTCGGACGCCACCAGCTGCCCGCGCTGAATGTGCAGCAGCCGCCGGGCTTTACCCGCTTGAATGGCGACGCAAGCGCTCGCCTCGCGCCGCTCGAGATCCATCAACACCCACAACAAGATGCGGTTCAGCGCCAGCGTCATCACCGAAGCGCGGACGATACTCGTCTGCTCAGCCGAAGCGAATCCCCGGTGCTTGCTCGTCCGCGAGTACACTGGGCCCTGCCAGGACATGACCCGCCTCACGCTCCGGAAAGGTTTTGCGCTGCAACCGGTGCCCGGTGGGGTGGGCCACATCATCGACGCGAGAACGGGCGACTCGTTGGTGGTGCCGGCGGTGGACTACGAGGTGCTCGCGGGTGCGAGTGACGACGGTCTGGATCCCGCGTTGCCCGGCGTCGCGGCCGTGCTCGAGCGGTATCGAGCGTTCTACGTCGAGAAGAACGAACCTTCTTTCTACGAGCTCAATCTCGAAGACGCGCCCACCATGGTGGAGATCCCCACCATCGCGCCCGTTTCCTCACCGCCCACGGCTGAGCTGGAGTTGAAGGCGGCCCTCGCCGCGGCCGCTGACGAGCCCGAAACGAAGGAACACGCGGCATTCGAGTTCTCCCTTCCGCCCGGAGGCGAGCAGCCCGACACCTCGGGAGTATTTCTCTCGCAAGAAGAGAACCTGCGCCACGCTCTGGAGACGCAGCCGACCGAGCAGGTCAGTCGCGCCGAGGTCGCAGCGAGCCTGTTCGATGAAGCGGCCTTCCTGCGTGAAGCCAGCTCAGAACAGACCCTTCCTCCCGAACCGCCAGGCCGCAGGCCGTTGATCCTCACCGTCACCGGCATCACCCTGCTCGCGCTCGCCGTCGTGGCCACGTTCGCGTTGAGGCCCAGTGGAGACCCGCTGCCTGAAACCATCGCGCCCACCACCGTCGTGGTCGACGCCTCCGTGCCCGCAGCTGAGCTGATCATCGATGCGGGATCGGTCATCGCCCTCATGAACCCTCTCGACGCCGGTGCACCTGACGCAGGCGAGCTCAGCGTGGCAGAAGACAGCACCGCCTGGCTCACCGCAGAGCTTCAGGCGCGTGGCCGGGTGAAGATGGGCGAGGTGGTGGCAACGACGAACGGCGTACTGACCTGGACGGCCGTCGACGAACAACGTGTCAAAGCCAGGCAGGCCCTCGGCAACCTCGCCCGCGAAGACGGCGGAGAGACGGCGATCACCGCACCTTCCATGGGCCTGGCGATGATCAAGCAGCCCGCCGGCACCACGGTGAAACGCGGCGCGGTGCTGGCAGAGATCATCTACTTCGAGGCCTGGGCGAAGGGCGTGGTGCGCGGCACGGCGCCGACCACGTCGTGGCGTTGCGAAATTTCCAGCGCGGCGGCGCGAGAGCG
>JAYTAT010000579.1:0-1314 GCA_043737315.1 Archangium sp. | reverse complement strand
ACTCGATGTTCAGCAGGATTTCGTCGGCCACCGAGATGCCGTCACCCGACTCCTGAAGAAAGTCGCGCACCAGCTCGAGCGTCTCCTGGTCGCGCGTGACGGCCTTCGTGGATGTGTGGGTGTTGCCTGCCGACAGCGTGAGCTGCGACTGCAGCAAGACCGCAGCAGCGCTCACCAACTGGAGCACCTCCCGGGGGGCGATGCCGCGCAGGTCTTTGAGATTGATGATCGCCCTGTCGACGGTCTCGAGTGCCGGGCCACCGAGGGGCTCGAGCGCATCGAAGAGGTCGGTCAACACACCCAGCAGCGACTCGAGGCCGGCATCATCGGCATCGACACTGAGCACGAGCGACGCGAGCTGCTCCAGCAGTGCAGTGGGTTTCGAAACGCTCAAGGTTGCTCCAGGTAGGTCGAGCCCTGCCGTGCATCACCTGGACCAAGGAGCGGCGCGGTGGAACGGCTCGCCTTCTGGAAGGAAGATCAGCTGGATCAGCCGTCATCGAAATCAGCTCGAACCCAGGCCCGAGGTCATCGCGGACGACATGGGTCGGCGGCGCGCCATGCGGTGATGCGGGTGGCGAGGTCAGTCTTCAGAGGGCGTGCTGAGCTCTCGTACCAGGGGGCTGTCGGCGTAGCCTGCACCATTCTGTGCGGCCAGGCGCCTGAGCTCGCTGGCGGTGATCAACTCTTCTTCGATTTCGATGTACGCCTCGCGCGAATCATCGGGCTTCTCCTTCACCCACAACCGCATGGTGTCGTCGCGCACGTGCGTGGTGTGACGCACCCGGTACGACTCGGGGATGCGGCCCCCCAGGCCGTTGTAGGTGACCATCGCGGTGCCGGGGGCAGCGTTGCGCAACCAGCGCTCCACCAGCCGCGCATCGCGGATGTACGCGTCGAACGACCGGGGGCTCGACAGGTCGTACCGATCTTCATCGGCCGCCACGTACTCACCGAACGGGTTGAAGAAATAGAACCCGTCGAACTCACCCGGGTCGACCTTGTCGAGCGTGCCTTCGGTAATCACCACCTCTGCACCGAGGGCCTGCGCCAGCCGGCGCGACTCGAAGACGAGCTCGCCGCGGCGTTCGATGCCCCAGACCCGATGGTCTGAATCGAGTGACGCGATGACGCAGAACTTTCCCACCCCTGAGCCCGCATCGAGCACGCGCGTGGCCCCCGCCTCTCGCAGCAAGCGTGACGCCGTCTGCGCAGCCTCCACGCTCGACCAGTACGTGCGCGATTTCTTGCGGGGTAACTCGGTGAGCAGCGTGTCGAAGGCCTCGTCGGACACCGGCTCGCGTTTGCGCAACA
>JAYTAT010000578.1:0-3593 GCA_043737315.1 Archangium sp. | reverse complement strand
GCGCTCGAGCGCTACGACGTGGTGATCGCCATGAACCCCGCGAAGGCCGACTCGTACATCAACAAGCGCATCGTGCTGGTGAAGTACGTCGACTTCCTTAACAAGCAGAAGCTCTCGATTCTGGCTGATGCAGAGAGCCAGAAGGCCGACAAGGAAGCGTACGCGTCGGCTCAGGAGCAGGCGGCGGATACGCAGACCCGCCTGGATGAGCTCAAGGTGTTGCTCGACTCGACCACGAAGACGCTGGGTGAGTTGAACAAGGCCGCGAAGAAGTGAACTCCCTCTCCCCGAGGGCCCCGGGGAGAGGGATTTGGGAATTCAACGCAGCCAGTCCTGAATCGGCTTGTACTCACGAGGGCCCCGCGACTGGGCCTCGAGCGCACCGACACCCATGCGCGCCGCTTCCATCGTGGTGAAGTACGGCAACCCGCGCGTCAGCGCCTCGCGCCGAATCGTGTACGAGTCTGAGATTTCCTTTTTCCCCGACGTCGTGTTGATCACCAGCGCGATCTCCTTGCTGATCATCCGGTCGACGATGTGCGGGCTGCCCTCGCGCACCTTGTTCACCCGCTCGGCCGCAATGCCCTTGCGCCCCAGATACTCGAGCGTGCCGCCGGTCGCGCACAGCGTGAAGCCCAGCGCACGGAGCCGCTTGGCGATGTCCACCAGGCCCGGCTTGTCGTCATCTTTCACCGAGACGAACACCGTGCCGCCCCTGGGCAGCGCCGAACCCGAAGCGAGCGTCGACTTGGCAAAGGCCGCGTGCACCGACGCGTCGAGCCCCATCACCTCACCTGTGCTCTTCATCTCGGGCCCGAGAATGACGTCGGTGTTGTTGAAGCGCGCGAAGGGGAACACGCTTTCCTTCACCGCGTAGTGCTTCATCTCGGGGTCTTTGAGCACGCCCTGCTCTGCCAACGTCTTGCCGGCCATGCAGAGCGCCGCCACCTTCGCCAGGGCCAGGCCCGTGGCCTTCGCGATGAACGGCACGGTGCGTGAGGCGCGCGGGTTCACCTCGAGCACGTAGATCGCCTTGCCCTGAACGGCGAACTGCACGTTCATCAGCCCGACCACCTTGAGCTCCCTCGAGAGCGAGATGGCGATGTCCTTGAGCCGCTCGATGACGTCGGGTGCCAGCGAATGCGGGGGCAGCACACAGGCCGCGTCACCGCTGTGCACGCCCGCTTCTTCCACGTGCTCCAGCACGCCGCCCACGATGCAGGCGCCGGTCGCGTCGCACACGAGATCGAGATCGACCTCGGTCGCCGACTGCAGGAAGCGGTCGATCAGCACCGGGTTCTGTGCGCCCGGCATCATCGTCTCGCGCATGTACCGCTCGAGATCCGCCTTGTCGTAGACGACCTCCATCGCGCGGCCGCCCAGCACGTACGAAGGGCGCACCATCACGGGGTAACCGATGCTCTCCGCGGTCTTGTACGCGTCTTCCGGTGAGCGCGCGGTGCCGTTCTCGGGCTGACGCAGGCGCAGGCGATCGACCAGCTTCGAGAAACGTTCACGATCCTCGGCCTGGTCGATCGCATCGGGCGAGGTGCCCAGAATGGGAACGCCCGCGGCCTCGAGCGGCTTGGACAGCTTGAGCGGCGTCTGCCCACCGAACTGAACGATCACGCCCAGCGGCTTCTCGCGGTGAATGATCTCGAGCACGTCTTCCATCGTGAGCGGCTCGAAGTACAACCGGTCAGAGGTGTCGTAGTCGGTCGACACCGTCTCGGGGTTGCAGTTGACCATGATGGTCTCGAAGCCCGCCGCCCGCAGCGCGAAGGCCGCGTGCACGCAGCAGTAGTCGAACTCGATGCCCTGCCCGATGCGAATGGGCCCGCTGCCCAGGATGACTATCTTTTGCCGGTTGGAGGGCGGCGCTTCGTCTTCTTCTTCGTAGGTCGAATAGAGATACGGCGTGAACGCCTCGAACTCGGCGGCGCAGGTGTCGACGCGTTTGTAGACGGGGCGAATGTTGCGCTTCCACCGCTCTTCACGAACGTCGGCCTCACCGATGTTCAGCGCCTGCGCGATCTGCCCGTCAGAGAAGCCGCGCGACTTGTGCATCTTCAATTCAGCGTCAGAGATCTTCGCAAGCGAGCCCTTCGCCTCGATCTCGTGCAGCTCTTTGACGAGCGCCTCGAGCTGCCGCAGAAACCACGGATCCATCGACGTGAGCGCGTTGACCTGCTCGACGGTCATGCCCATCTGAAAGGCTTCCATCACCACCCAGGGGCGCTCGGGGGTGGGCACGCGCAGCAGCTCTTCCCGCTCGGCTTCGGTGCGCTTCATCGCCTCGGCCCTGGTGGGAATGGGGTGCCGGCCCTGCTCGAGCGAACGGAACGCCTTCTGGTACGACTCGCGGAAGGTGCGGCCGATGGCCATCACCTCACCCACGCTGCGCATCATGGTGCCCAGCGTGCGCGAGCTCTTGGGGAACTTCTCGAAGTTGAACTTGGGCAGCTTCACCACCACGTAGTCGATGGTGGGCTCGAACGACGCCGGCGTGTCGCGGGTGATGTCGTTCTTGAGCTCGTCGAGCGTGTACCCGATGGCCAGCTTCGCGGCGACCTTCGCGATGGGGTAGCCGGTTGCCTTGCTGGCCAGCGCCGAGCTGCGCGACACGCGCGGGTTCATCTCGATGACCACCATGCGGCCGTCTTTGGGGTTCAGCCCGAACTGCACGTTGGAGCCGCCGGTCTCGACGCCGATCTCCCGCATGATGGCAAGCGAAGCATCGCGCATGCGCTCGTACTCTTTGTCGGTCAGGGTCTGCGCGGGCGCCACGGTGATGGAGTCGCCCGTGTGCACGCCCATCGGATCGAGGTTCTCGATCGAGCAGACGATGATGCAGTTGTCCTTCGAGTCGCGGACGACCTCGAGTTCGTATTCTTTCCAGCCGAGGATCGACTCGTCGATCTGCACCTGGTGCACCGGGCTCGCCGCCAGGCCGCCAGCGCAGATCGTCTCGAACTGCTCCTGGTCGAAGGCCACGCCGCCGCCGGTGCCGCCGAGCGTGAAGCTGGGGCGGATGATCGAGGGAAAGCCGAGGTCCTTCACCAGCGCTCGGGCCTCTTCCATGTTGGTGGCGATGCCGGCGCGGGGCAGCTCGAGGCCGATCTTTTCCATCGCCTCTTTGAAGAGCTTGCGGTCTTCGGCCTTGTTGATGGCCTCGAGCGAGGCGCCGATGAGCTTCACGCCGTACTTCGCCAGAATGCCCTTCTCAGCCAACGCCTTGGCGAGGTTGAGCGCGGTCTGGCCGCCCATGGTGGGCAGCAACGAGTCAGGCTTCTCGAGCTGAATGATCCGCTCTGCCGCTTCGACCGTGATGGGCTCGATGTACGTGCGGTGAGCGAAGTCCGGGTCCGTCATGATGGTGGCCGGGTTCGAGTTGAGGAGAATGACTTCGATGCCCTCCTCCTTGAGGGCCTTGATGGCCTGCGTGCCCGAGTAATCGAACTCGCACGCCTGACCGATGATGATGGGACCCGAGCCGATGAGGAGGACGCGCTTGATCTCTTCGCGACGAGGCATGAGTCGGCCTGCTATCCGACGGCGCGGCGAGACGAAAGGGCTTCTCCCGGGTCTCCCTC
>JAYTAT010000577.1:0-3594 GCA_043737315.1 Archangium sp. | reverse complement strand
CACGGGGATCGCTTCGCACCTGGCCGCCACGCACCGCTCCTGGCTGGTGCATCGCGTGCAGACCTCGCCACCGATGCCGCACTCGAGCCGCGCAGCGCCCTCCACGCACTCCGTTTCCGAGGCGCAGCAGCCATCACAGGTCGAGCGATTGCACAGCCGCGGGCAAGCGCTCAACGACACCACCAGAAACAAGAGGCGCAGCCGCATGGGTGAGGTCACTCTGACAGCGAGTTCCGGCGGGGCCAACGGCCGCTTTCATCCTGTGTCAGGATGTCGCCCGATGGTTCGGCTCGCTCTCGTCGTGCTCACCCTGGCTGTCTCTGGCTGCAAGTGCGGGGGCGGCACCCTTTCTTCCCGGTTTGGTGAGCTCGTCGTCGTTCAGCTCGGACCCACCGGCCGAGAGGTGCTCTCGCGCGACGCCACGCTCACCCTGCCTTCGACCTTCATGCAGACGCTGGGCGTGGGTGAAGTGCCCGTGCGCAACGTGGGTCTGGAAGAAATCGGCGTGCTCTCGGTCACCCGGCTGGAAGGCGACGAGTCGCTCTCGCTCGACGACGCGGTGGGCACGGTGATCCGCGCCGAACAAGACGCCGTGTTGCCGGCCCGCTTCTCACCCTTGCAGGCCACCGACGCGACGCTGCGCGACCTGACCCATCGCGCGAAGTTCTCTCTCAAGCTCTCGGGCGCTCGGGAAGGCGAAGACGAGGTGCTCGTCGAGCTGGTCGCGCTCGCCGTTGCCCGTGACTGCTTCGTGCCGTCGGTGATCGACTTCGGCCTCGTGCCGCTGCGGCAGGCGGTGGTCAGCCCGCTGTTGCTGGAGAACGGCCGTGCGCTGGCCGCATCCACCACGTGGAGCGCGGTGACCGGCCCTGACGCGAACGCCTTCTTCTTCGAGGCGAGCAGCCCCCTCGAGGTGCCCGCCAATGGCCGGCTCGAATTGCCGGTGCGTTTCTCGCCCCTGGAAGAGCGCGCCTACGCGGCCACCATCACCATTCAGCGGGGCGAGGCGTGCCCGGCAGGGCAGGTGCGGCTCATCGGTGAAGGCAGCGACCAGGCCCTCACGTGGTTGCCCGCCCGCCTCGACTTCGGCCGGCTGCCGCTGGGTGTGTCGATCACGAAGACCGTCACGGTGGTGAACAACTCCAACGTGGCGCTCTCGTTGAACAGCTCGGTGGGCACCGCCGACTTCGCGGTCGAACCGGGGGCCGCCACCACGCTCCCCCCGCGATCCAGCACCACGCTGCAGGTGACCTGCGCTCCGCAAGTGCTGGGCCCCTTGAGCACCCTGCTCGCGCTCGACATCGGCACGCTGCCCCTGACGCCCGCGCGCATTCCGATGACCTGCACCGGCGGCGGGCCGCGCATTCGGGTCGACCCCAACCCCATTCAGTTCGGGCAGGTGCCGCTCAACAGCACCGGCACCGCAGTGACCCGGCGCCGGCTGTTGGTGCAGAACGTGGGCACCGCACCACCGGCCGCGGGCGACCCTTCGAACAACCTCGTGCTCGGGCGCGCCGGCTCACTGCCGTGGTTTGCCATCGTGCCGAAGAATGGGATCACCCGCGTCGACGAGTTCACCGTCGCCTTGCGCGGCAACTACGACAACGCCATCGGCCTGCCGGCGGTGGCTGGCCAGAACTACGCAGAGTTCGAAGTGATGATCGCGCCGTCTTCTGCGGGCCTTCGCGAAGCCGACCTGCTCGTCTATTCGAACGATCAAAAAGAACCCACCGCCCGCATCGCGCTGACGGCCGCGCCCCGGCTTCCCGAGAGCTGCTCGCTCACCGTCACGCCGGCAGGTGCCGACTTCGGCGCGGCACCCCGCGGTGCCGTGCTCAACCGCATCGTCAGCCTGACCAACGCACCCGACGCGATTGGTGCTTCGTGCCTGGTCAGCGGCATCGAAATGGCGCCGGGCTCGGATCTCGTGTTTCAGGTCGCCGATCCCATCACCTCGAGCATCCTCATTCCGCGTGGGCAGACGCGCACCGTGCGCGTGCAGGCCTCGGTGCGCGGTGACGCGAACGTGGGCGACTACCTGCGCGGTGCGTTGCGCTTCAGCGTGAGCGGTGAAGTGGCGCCCCGCTCGGTGACGGTCGATCTCAAGGTGAGCCGTTGCCTGGTGGTCGACCCGCCCTTGCTCAACCTCGGGCTGGTGCAGCAGAACTGCACTTCGGGCTCGAAGACGATCACGCTCTACAACGTGTGCGGCGTGCCCATCACCATCACCGGCCACTCCACGCCGGCGCTGCCTTTTCGCATCATCAGCTCGCCGCTGGGCGCAAGCCCTGTCGTGTTGGATCCCGCAAACCAGCTGCGCATTCAGCTCGCGGCCGCGCCCACCACGTCGGGGAACTTCAACGATGTCTTGCGCATCGAGTCCGAAGAAGCCGGCGTCGCCTATTCCGAAGGCGTCGGGCTGCGCGCGGTGGCCGACCCCGATGGCATTCAGCAGGAGACCTTCACGCAGGGCAGCGCCGAGGTCGACATTCTGCTGGTCATCGACGACTCCTGCTCGATGGGCGAAGAGCAGGCCGCGCTCGCCACCAACTTTGCCGCCTTCATGAGCTCGGCGGCCACCAGCAACGGCAACTGGCACATCGGCGTCACCACCACCGACATCTTCACGAAGAAGGGCGTGCTCGAGCGCACGAACACCAACCCCGCGACGCTCACCCCCACCACCCCGAACGTCGCCGCGTTGTTCGCCCAGAAGGTGCAAGTGGGCACGAGTGGGTCGGGCTTCGAGCAGGCCCTGGCTGCGATGTCGCTGGCCGTCACCAACCCCAACCGCACCGGGGCCAACGCCGGCTTCTTACGAAACGACGCCGCGCTCGCCGTGGTGATCGTCACCGACGCTGTCGAGCAGAGCCCCAACAGCGTCGGCTCGTATCTGGCTACCTTGCGCGCGGCGAAGGGCAATCGGCCTGAGCTGCTGTCGGTCTCCGTGGTGGGCCCGTTCACGCCCCCAGGGCCCACCTGCTTCACCGAAGGCACGGCCGACCCTTCCCGCTTTCAGGCGGCCATCACGGGTACAGGCGGCGTGCGCTCTGACATCTGCACGCAGGATTGGGCGACCGACCTGCAGGCCATCAGCCGCTCGGTCTTCGGCGCACGCAAAATCTTCGAGCTCACCAGCACCGCGCGTGGCACCGACATGACCCTGACCATCGACGGCGTGCCGCTGCCCGCAGCCGATTGGCGCTTCGATGCCATCAGCAATGCCGTGGTGCTCGACAGAGCGCCGCCGCCCGGCGCCGTCATCGGCGTGAACTACCGCACCGCCTGCTACTGAAGTTTCGGCCCGCCCACCCTTGCGCGCCGTCATGACTATCGTTAGAGTCTTATAGACTTTAAAGGAGGTCATGTGATCCGCTATCTCAAGACGACGCCCACGCAGTACGTGATGTTGTTCAAGTCGGGCCAGGTGAAGCGCGAAGGTGCCGGGCTGTCGTTCTTCTACTGGGAGCCCACCTCGACGGTGGTGATCGTGCCGCTCTCGAGCGCCGACGTGCCCTTTGCTTTTCAGGAATCAACGGCCGACTTCCAGACCATCACCGTGCAGGGGCAGCTCACGTGGCGCGTGGCCGACGC
>JAYTAT010000576.1:0-3596 GCA_043737315.1 Archangium sp. | reverse complement strand
CACCCCGACGGTCATTTACCGACGATGTCGATGATCGTCAGCTCGGGCCGGGCGAAGAAACGCACCCGGGGCATGTGCGGCTCGAACCCGATGCCCCGATTCACGTACAGCGTGGTGCCGTTCACCTCGTAGCGGCCCGCTTCGTAGCGCTTGTCGAACTGAGACATGGTGATCAGCGCTCCGTAGATCGGCATCGCGACCTGGCCGCCATGGGTGTGGCCCGCAAGATACAGGTCAGGCCGGGTCTCGAGTGCCTCGATGAGATCGGGCGTGTGGTACGCGAACAGCACGAACGCGTCTTTCGGCGCGCTCGACAAGCAGCTTTTCACGCCTTCGGTGGCCCAGAACGGCGCCCCGCAGATTGCCAGCGTTCCGCCTTCGAGCAGCAGCGGCGCATCGCTCATCAACTCCGTCGCGATGCCGCCGCCGAACAGGTCGACCTTTGCCCAGTACGCGACGTCGTGATTGCCGCGCACGGCGACCCGGCCGAGACGGGCTGGCAAGCCGCCGAGCGTCGAGCGGAACAACGGGGCGCCCTCCGCCGTGTTGAGCGAATCACCGGTGAAGACGAGCAGGTCGATCTGCTCTTCACGCACGAGCTGCGCGAGCCGGCTCAACGAACGCGTCTGACCGTCGACGTGAAGATCGCTGATGTGCGCCACCCGCAGCTTCTTTCCCGAAGGCCACCTGGCGGTCTCGATGGTGACGCGGGTCAGCTCGAGCCAATCGGCCTCGATGAACAGCGCGTAGCCGAAACAGCACGCGCCCAGGCCCACCAAAGTGAACGAGACCTTCGCCCACCGCGAGGGTTTCTGCGGCCGGCCCGACACGCGCGCGGCGATCATCATCAAGGCGCCCCAGAAGGCAGAGGCGACCACCATCAGCACCAGCAGAAGGAAACCCGCGACGCGCATGGATTGAGGATTCATCGGCGTCGGGGAGGAAGAGGCAGGGCGGTGCGCGGTTCGTCAGGCCAGTGGTGCCTCGGATACTGCCGCATCAGCTCTTTGCGCACGGCGGGATAGTGACGATCCCAGAAGCCGGCGAGGTCGGTCGTCACCTGCACGGCGTTGTGATTGGGCGCGAGCAGGTGGAGCACCAGCGGCGTGCGGCCGACCATCGGGCCCTTCACCATGCCGAAGAAGTCTTGCAGGCGTGACTCGACCCAGGGCGGTTTGCCGGGCTCCCAGGTGACCTTCAGCGCGCGGCCACCGGGCAGGGTGATTTTGTCGGGCGCTTCTTTCGCCAGCAGCTGGGCCTGCTGAGGCGTGAGCCGCGATTGGAGCAGGTCGAGCAAACTCGCCTCCTCGAGTTCTTTGAAAGAGCGCAGGCCATCACACAGCGCGCGCAGGGCGTCTTTCAGGAACGCGTTGTCAGCCTTGGGAAAGTTCGCTTCGGGATAGCCGGTGCGAAGCGTCTCGATGCGGCACTGCCAGTTGGTGAGCCGCTCTGCGTCGGCGAAAGCCGGGGGCCCCACGGCGACCGCGTGTTCAGCGAGCACCGCGCTCGTCTCAGGTGACGCAGGCGCAGGTTGGCGGGTCTCTTCGAGGCTGATGTTGCCGTAGGTGAGCCGGGTGACGCGCTCGACGCGCTTCGACGACTCGTTCCACTCGAGGCGATCGACTTCTCCCAGAGAATCGGGCGCGACCTCGAGCAACCATTCGGGTTCTACCCGGCTGGCGAGGCGCACCACCACGCCGCCCTTCTTCTCTTCGGCATCGACGGCCACCATCAGTTCGTCGTCGTGCACCACGGAAGCGGGATCGAGCGTGGCGGAACCACCCGCGGCGAAGACCAGCTCGGGGGCGCGCGGCCGCCGGCGTTTGGCCACGCGATCGGGGTACCCGGCCAGCACCGAGCGGAGCAGCGCCGATTCTTTCTGTGCGTTCGTGCGAGGCGCGTTGGTTCTGTCGGTGTCGAGCACGCGCGAGAGCTGCTTGGTGACTCGATCGACCGAGCTCATCGCGCCCGCGTCGAGCCCTGCTTGCCGCGCTCCACCGCGTTGACCCTGCTCGTACCGCTCGAGCAACTCGAGCAGATCCGAAGGCCCGCTCTGCGCGTGCTGCGAAGCGCCACCGGGACCGAAGCGGGTGCGCGTCTCGAGGCGAATGTCGCGCTCACCCAGCAGCGCCGCCAGCGTCGCACCCTCGCGGCCCACGCCCAGGTTCTCTGCCTCGACGACCAGGCGCGCGAGCCTCGGGTGCAGCGGGAACTGCAGCAGCCGCCGGCCGGTCTTCGTCAGCGCTGATTCTTTATCGATCGCGCCGAGCGAACGGAGCAACGAGTCGGCTGCTTCCAGCGAAGACGCCGCGGGTGACTCGAAGAAGCGAAAGTCATCGAGCTTCGAGACGCCCATCGCCCGCAGCGCGAGCGCCGACTCGGTGAAGTCCATGCGGCGAATCTCAGGGGCGTCGGTGCCCGGGCGGCCCTCGAAGTCACCACGCGTGTACAGGCGAACGCAGGTACCCGCCCGGGTTCGGCCCGCACGACCCGCGCGCTGCGTGGCCGAAGCTTTCGAGATCTTCGCCAGCTTGAGCATGGGCATGCCCGTCCACGCAGAGTGCGAGGCGACGCGCGCGAGACCAGAGTCGATCACGGCGGCGATGCCGTCGATGGTGACCGAGGTCTCGGCCACGTTGGTGGAGAGGATCACCTTCCGCTTCGCCGACGGCTTGAGCGCACGATCCTGTTCGGCCGGAGCGAGATCACCATGGAGCACGTGCAGCTCGAGATCCTGACGCTGGGCGAAGTCCTGGCAGGTCTCCATCGCGCGGCGTATCTCGCCTGCGCCCGGGAGGAACACGAGCACGTGCCCATCGAGGCCGTTCTGCACCAACCGCTTCAACGCAGCGAGCACCTGCTGATCGAGGTGGCGATCGTCATCACGCTCGAGGTGCTCGAGGGTGACTTCGAAGCGGCGGCCTTCACTGCGCAGGCTGGGTGCGTCGTCGAGCCACTGCGCGATGGGCGCGGCGTCGAGCGTGGCCGACATCACCATCAGCTTGAGATCCTTGCGGGGGCCCTGTTGCAGCCGTCGCAACATCGCCAGCGCGAGATCGCCCGCGAGGTGCCGTTCGTGAAACTCGTCGAGCACCACCACGCCCACGTCACGCAGCAACGGGTCGCCCACGAGCCTGCGGGTCAGAATGCCTTCGGTGACGAAACGAACCTTGGTGCGCTTGCTCGAGACGTCCTCGAAGCGCACCTGGTAGCCGATGGTCTCCCCGATGCGCTCACCCATCTCTTCAGCGACCCGAATCGCTGCGAGGCGGGTGGCCAGTCGGCGCGGTTGGAGAACGACGATTTCCTTGTCTTGTGCAATGCCCGCTTTGAGCAGCGCGGGAGGCACCCGCGTGGTCTTGCCAGCGCCCGGCGGTGCCTCCAACACGAGTGCATCCCGCTCGCGCAAAGCACGCACGATGTCGGGCAGCAGGCCATCGATGGGGAGCGGCGTCACGGTGAAATCCGTTACCCGTTGCGGCCGCGCGAGTCGAGTTGCGCGGCGATTTCGGGCTCGTGATGCTGCGTGTCAGGGGGGGGCGTCACATGCGGGGATGGGTGGCTGTGATTGCAGTGTCGCTGAGCGCGTGCGGGGA
>JAYTAT010000575.1:0-3598 GCA_043737315.1 Archangium sp. | reverse complement strand
CCATCGACTGGCCCGTGCTGGCGCAGACCCCGCTGCCGAACGAAGTGAGCGTGGTGACGTCGAGCAACTTCGCGATGTCCATGTGCAGATCAGACAGCGGGCGGCGCACCGAGGTCGAGCCTATTTCCTGGCCAAACTTGAGATCCGCTCCCGCGCCGCACAGCAGCATCGGCAGGTTCTCCGTGAGGTGCACGTTGCCGTCAGACATGTCGGAGCCGTAGAGCACCAGCGTCTCTTGCAGCAGGTTCGCCGTCTTGAGCCGCGTGAGCAGGTCGGCCAGCAGCCCCACCTGCACTTGGTTGATCTGCTTGAGCCGGTTGATCGACGACTGCGTGCCGCCGTGGTGCGCGACCGCGTGGTGACCTGCACCGCCCCCCAGCGCCTCGGGGAAGTTCATCAGCTCAGAGACGCCCGGGCCGTACATCAGCGTGGCCACGTTGGTCAGCCCGCATTGCATCGCCAGTACGATCATCTGGTGCATCAGCTGAAAGCGCAGCACGTAGTTCGTGTTCGGCGAGCCGAAGTCTTGAGTGGGTTGCGTCAGCGTGGGCGTGCAGGTCGAGACGGTGCCAAGGCCCATCTCCACTTCGCGCACGGTCTCCATGTACGAGCGCAGCACCGGCCGGTACGTCGAAGGCAGCCGCGCCGACATGCGGTCGGCATCTTTGTGCAGCGAGTCGAGGATGCTGCGCTTGCGCGAGTGCAGGTAGTTTATCTGCGCCGCGCTGCCCGAGTCTCCCCCGAAGAGCTTCTGAAACAGCTGCGCCGGGTCGGGAATGGGCGAGCGGAACTTGTCGGGCGCCTGCCACGCGATGCGATTGAGGTAGTCGTTGGAATACCCCGGGTGATCGTTGAGCGGATGCACGTGGTAATACAGCCCGCCCAGCTCGAGCGAACGCAGTGATGACGGGTGACGTTCGGCCACGTATTGATCGAGCGAGATGGCGCAGCGCGCGACCCCGGGGTCTCCCAACTCGATGGGGTGGCTCGACAGAAAGCCCGCGCAGTTCTGCCAATGCGGGTCGGCCCCGGGAAAGCCGTTGAAGATGCCGCGCATCACCATGGTGTTGGCCTGCAGACCGCGCGAGACCAGCGGCGCCAGCGACTCGGCCCAGTTCCACGCGCCGTTCGCGCCCCCAGGCATGTGCGCGCCGTTGGGCACGTAACCTGCGATGAAGCGTTTGCGCGTCACGGTCTGCGCGTTCGCCAGGTGAGGGGCGAGCAGCGGCAACGCGAGCGACCCGCCCATCCACTTCAGCACTGTGCGCCGGTCGGCCTTCATGGCGAGACCTCCGTGAGCTTGATCGATGTGAGCAGCGACTCGATGGTCATCTGCTTGAGCGTGGGCGCCACGCCGTTGATATTCGCGGCGATTCGTTGGGCCACGCACTGCTCACCTTCGAGCGGCCCGCGGTTCAAACCAAAGGTGAGCAGCTTGCTCGCCACGCAGGCGCGGTAGTCAGGTGAGGCTTCGATCACAGCGGCCAGCGAGTGGGGGTCGGTCACCACCGTACCGTCGAGCTCGAGGTCGCTCGTGATGGCGACGCCGTTCGGGTAGCTGTCGCGCCAGAGGCCGCGGGCGTCGTACTTCTCCAGCGCGAGGCCGATGGGATCCATCAGGTTGTGGCAACCCCCGCAGCGGGCGGCGTTGTTGCGGTGAATCTCCATCTGCTGGCGCAGGGAGAGGTTGCGATCGATGGCGCTCACCGAGTTGCTGATTTCTTCCAGGGTGGCGGCGTCGAGGCGGGGCAACGAGCGGCACATCAGGCGCGTCAACGCCCACAAGCCGCGGTGAATCGGCCGGCGGAACTCGGAGCCCGTGGCGGTGCGGGTGAGGAACAACGCCTGGTCGAGCACCCCGCCGCGCAACGGCGTCATCAGCTTCTGCGAAGAGAACGGCAGGCCGTAGTGCGCGGCGAGCGGCGCATCGAGCATGGTGAACCCCGGGCGCATCAGGCGCTCTGCGGGGAGATCACTCGCGAGCACTTCGCTGAACACGTCGGCGGCTTCAGCCTGCATCGACGCGGTGAGGGGGCCCAGATCTTCCGACTCGCGGTAGTCGAGCCATTGGCCACCGAAGTGTTGAGAGAAGCGCGGGAGATCCGCATCGAGCAGGCGGCGGGCCTGGGCCTCCACCACTTTGGCATCGTCGAGCGCGCCGGTGCCGGCGAGGTTCCACAGCTCTTCATCGGCCACCGAACCGCGCACGAAGAGCGAGAGCCGCGAGGCGAGCCCGAAACCGCGCTCCTGCACGTCGAGACCTTGCGGCACCAGCTCAGGCTTGAAGACCAGGTTGGGCGAGAGCAACACCGCCTGCACCACGGCCGAGAGCGCTTCATCGGCAGGCTCGGGGAAACCGGCGGTGGCGGCTTCCTGGCGCGAGGTCTCGAAGAGCGTGCGGTAGTCGGTGAGCTCGTCGAGGCGCACCGGGCGGCGGAAACCGCGGCTGGCCAGGCGGTTGACCAACGGCCCGACGCAGTTGGTCCACGTCCAGTTCGACTTGGGGGCGGTGGGCGTCAGCCCGAGCGTCACGTTGAAGGCGGTGCTGTCGTAGCTGGGCTCAGCGTTGCGGTTGATCACGAAGTCGATGGTGTCGCCGCGGTTGACCTGCAACGGCACCGTGAAGGGCCCACTGCCGCCGTTGGGCACGGTGCGCGTCCACACCGCGACGCCGTTCTTCCGAATGCTCGCCACCACACCATCGCCGCCACCTGGATCTCCGTCGGTGAAAGCGCCGGTGAGCGTCACCGAACCCGTGACTGCTGCCAACCAGCGCCGCACGGCGTCGACGGTGGAGCCCGGGTGCGTGCCGGTCTGCCAGAGCAGCACGGTCTCGTCGGGCATCTTCTTCCAGAGCGCGCGCACGTTATCGAACACCATCGGGGTGCCGCTCGAGTCGAGGTACGACCAGCACTCGCGGCCCTGCGCGTCGGAGAAGTCGACGTTCGAGCTGTAGCTGGCCTTGAGCGAGCAGGCGGGGTTGGTGGGCGCGACCGGCGCGGGGCAATGCGCGGTGAGGCCCGGCGTGGCGAGCACGATGGCGGCGAGCTTTTCAGCGGTGGCGAGCTGCTCGATGAGGCCCTGCGAGTCGATGCGCGTCTCGCTCATGGTGTCGAAGCCGTAGACCTGCGCGACCGGAGTCCACCGCGCGAAGAGAGTGTGGCTCACCGGCGCACCCAACACGTCGGCCGCGATGGACTGGTACTCGAAGTTCGAGACGCGCAGCAGCTTGGGCACCTCGTGCACGCCCGGTTTGCACTTCTCGGCCGGAGGGGGGATGACCGTGACCGGCTTGACCCCCGTGGGCGTCGCCGGGGTGGGCGTGGATCGGGGCCCGAGCAGGCTCCCCTCGCAGGCAGACAGCGCCAGGGCACAAAGAAGAAGGTTCGTGGGGCGCATCGGGCCCATCATTCTGCTTGATCCGTGCCCAATGTGGGACCCCGGAACACCATGAACTGATTGATGAGGCCCAGAAGTGACGACCCGGGTTGTGGAGCATGGGTAATCCACTGAGATCTGCAGGTGTCGTAAGAGAGATGAATGGTCGTGGAGACGTGGTTGCTGCTCGCGTTCTTCCTGGCGTTGTTCGCCGGGGCGG